>JAEMSB010000316.1 GCA_016463045.1 Niveispirillum sp. | reverse complement strand
CCACCAGGCAATGTGCCACCACCGGGGTCAATTCCGCCGCCACCTGGGTTCGTGCCGCCACCGCCCGGATTGGTGCCACCACCACCTGGGTTCGTGCCCCCCCCTCCCGGATTGGTACCTCCACCGCCGGGATTCGTGCCGCCGCCAGGGTCAGTACCGCCGCCGCCGGGATTTGTGCCGCCTCCCCCTGGGGTGGTTCCCGGACCCCGACCACCGCCGCCGCTAGTACCCGCCACCACGCTGCCGCCGACACCGGCCGCAACACCAGCAACAACGCCAGGAGCCACGGCCCCAGCGCCAACACCAGCACCGGCGGCCGTCGCCCCCGTGGTGCCGCCCGCACCGCCGCCACCGCCCCCAAGGTTGGAGGCGGCCCCCCGATCATCCTGGGGGACCACCTCGGCCACCTGCTGATCCTCGCTGGAGCGTGAATTGATATTGGTCAGCGTGTCATCGCCAAGCGCCACCACCGTCCGGCTGCCGGGATTGATGACCTCGCCACCCACCAGCTGTATCTGGGTATGCAGGCCTGTAGCGACGCTGATGGCAGTTGCGATGGCGCCCAGGTTGAGGGGCTGGTTGGCATAGATGACAGGATTTTCCACCATGGCCGCCAGGACCACGCGCCCACGCAGCATGCTTTCCATAACATTGACGACGACGCGGACCTTGGCCGCCGTCATGGCGGTTGCCGCCACGCCCTGTGGCCCTGGTACCGTCACGCGCAGGTCCCTGATCTCCAGTTCCGGCGGAAATCCCCGCACTGATTCCGGCAGCGCCTGCACCCGCATGCCACGCAGGTTGCCAGCATTCATGGTGGCCAGCACCTTTTCCGCCCGCCCCGGAATGTCAAAGGCAAAAGGTGCCAACAGCACAAGCAGGGTCAAGATCACGCTGGTATAAAGCACGAAGCGGAAAAACCAGCGAAGCGGGGTCAGCATGAAGCGCAACATGGCGGATAACCGGCACGGGTTGGCGGGTGGCGCATCCTACAGCGGCCCTAGCCCCAAAGTCTTGTGGTCGATGCACAGATCAACCACCAAACTTGGACAGGGTGGACAGGGACGCCATCCCGACGCATCCTGCACCCCGTGAAGCCGCCGACAGGTCCCCTGCCCCATGCCGCCACCCACAACGCCACAGCTGTTCGTCTTCCGCTGGCGCAATGAGGCCGGCAGGGATACAGAGCTGTCCTGTTGGGCCGTCAATGAACGGGAGGCGGAATTGTCGGCCCTGCGTGCCGGCTGGCCTGGCCATGACGGCTCGCGTATGGGCCGCTACCGGGCACAGCTGAAACGGCATCTGCTTTATGATGAAGATTTTTGAAAACAGATATTGACAGGCCCGGCGCAGTTTCATAAATAGCGGCTCCCGTTCGGGACCACCCGGACGGACGAGCTTCGGCACCGTAGCTCAGCGGTAGAGCAGGGGACTCATAAGCCCTTGGTCGCGTGTTCAAATCACGCCGGTGCCACCATATAGAACCCCGTCAGAGATACCTCTGGCGGGGTTTTCGCTTTTCAGGCTCGGCGGTGATACGATCTTCTTTCTGCTCAATCAGCCGAAAAGGGCCGCCCGCATGCTGAAATCCTTTGATCGCAAGGGGGCGCTGCGTGGCGCCATGTTGCTGCTGCTGGCCCTATCGGTCGCGGCCTGCGCCAACCAACCGGCACCCGAAGTGACCCATCCCCTGCCCGGCCTGCTCTGGGGTCTGGTGCATGGTTTCCTGGCCCCGATTTCCTTCATCGGCAGCTTGTTCCTGGACATGCGGATGTACGCCTTCCCCAATGACGGGCTTTGGTACGATTTCGGATTCGTTGTGGGCTCCGGCATCCTGTTCGGTGGCGGCAGCCGGGCCGTCTAGTGCCAGCGGCGGGCGGCGCGGCGGGCGTCACCGCCGTACCAACAGTCATAAATTATGACCGTTGGTCTAAGGGCTGTTGAGATTCAGGGTGTAGTTTTTCTAACCCATTAAATCTCATACATCACCCCCAGCGAAGGTTCGCCGGAAAGGCGGTGAGAAGGGGAATGGCGAGGAGAGTGGATCGGTTTGGGTGGACGTGGCCGACGGATGGGTTTTTTCCCGTGGGTGCAGCCGGTACCCGCCCAGGCCCAGACGGTCGGCGGCCCACAGGGTGGCGCGCATATCGCCGCTGGCCAGCGCGAGATAGAGGCTGTCGACCACCGGGTGCGCAGGGAGACGAAGCGGCTTTCCGCTCCCGCCGCAGCAGGGCGCGTTCTTCGGCTTGACCCTGGTGCGCGGCTTTCGCCAGGATGACGATGGGGGGCGATGGTGTATTCAAAGCCCTATAACGGTAACCGCACGATGGCGCGCAGGCCCCTTTGCGGGCTGTCGCGCAGCAGGATGTCGCCGCCATGGCGACGCGCAATGTCGCGGGCAATGGTCAGGCCCAGGCCGACACCGCCGGTCTTCTGATTGCGGGACGGTTCCAGACGGTGGAAGGGGCGGAAGACGGCTTCGCGCTGATCCTCCGGGATGCCCGGCCCATCATCATCGATCAGGATTTCCACAAAATTGCCGCGCCGCTCCAGGCTGAGCCACACATGCCGCCCATAGCGTGCGGCATTACCGATCAGGTTGGTCAGGCAGCGGCGCAGGGACAAGAGGCGCAGGGGCAGGATAACGGCGTCGCCCTGGGTGACCATCGGGTCCAGGGTCAGGCGGGCCCCTTCCCGCCTGGCATTGCCGGCGATTTCCGCCAGGAGCAAGGAGAGATCGACCTGCCGCTCCTCCTCCTCCCCGTCACCGCGCGCAAACGAGAGATAGCCGTCGATCATCACCTGCATCTCGGCCACGTCGGCCTTGATCTCCTCCACCTCCGCCATGTCGGGCATCATGGCCAGTTGGAGCTTCATGCGGGTTAGGGGCGTGCGCAGATCGTGGCTGACGCCGGCCAGCATTTCCGTGCGCTGGGCGATCTGACGGCGGATACGGTCGCGCATCAAGAGGAAGGCATGGGCGGCCTGCCGCACCTCCACCGCCCCTTCTGGTCGGAAATCGCTGATATCGCGGCCCTTGCCGAAGGCGTCGGCGGCGACGGCCAGACGGCGGATGGGCCGGATCTGGTTGCGCATGAACAGGGTGGCGATGGAAAACAGGACCAGCGAACTGCCCAGCATCCAGATGATGAAGAGGTAGGAGGTGAAGCTGTAGAGCCGGCGTTCGGGCGACAGGACCGACAGCACCCCGTCCGGCATCTGCACCCGGATTTCGATCCATTTATGGGCGACGTTGGAATTGATGCGCCAGGGCCGGCGGACGCGGTCATCCAGGGCCTGACCCAAGGTTTCCTCCAGCCCGCTATAGAGCCGGGCGGGCGGCTCGTCCAGCACCTCCCCACCTGTCCAGGTGAACAGGATGTCGGTATGGCGCGCGGCCATGGACAGGGTCTCTTCGCGCGCCTTCTCATCGCCGTCGCGCGACAGCTGCTCGATCACCAGGGCGATTTCGCCGGCCACCGAATTGGCCAGCCGGTTGGTCATCGTGTCCCAGTGACGATCATAGAAGACGAAGGTGGCGATGGCCTGGGCCAGCACCACGGGCGTCATCATGATCAGCATGGAGCGCGCAAACAACGTGGCCGGCACCATCCGTTTCAGCCCACGCAGGGGCCGGGGACGGTTTTTCCACAAGGACTGCAACCAGCCGGTCAATCGGGCCTCAACACATAACCTTCGCCACGCACAGTATGAAGATAACGCGGTTCACGCGGATCATCTTCCAATTTGCGGCGCAGGCGGGTGACCTGTACGTCAATGGTGCGTTCATTGGCGGCGTCAACGCCAGCCTTTTCCACCAGCGCCTCGCGGCTGAACACCATGCCGGGTTCAGCGGCCAGCACACGCAACAAGCCGGATTCCATGGCGGTCAGGCGAATGACCTCGTCACCTGCCCGCAATTCCTCCCGTTCTGCATCGAACAGGTAGCGGCCTAGACGGATGGGGACAGCGGTGCTGGCGGTACGGCCACGCGGGCGCAGGGTACGGCGCAGGATGGCGTTCAGGCGCAGGACCAGTTCACGCGGCTCAAACGGTTTGGGCAGATAGTCGTCCGCCCCCGCCTCCAGCCCGTCGATCCGGTCGCCCGCCTCCACCCGCGCGGTCAGCAGCAGGACGGGCGGGCCGCCATTGGCCGACAAATGACGGCAGAGCGAAAGGCCATTCTCGCCCGGCATCATCACGTCCAGCACCACCAGATCGAAGGCCAGCCCGGCCAGCTTGGCCCGCGCGTCAGCCGCGTCGGCAGCACCGGTGACCAGAAAACCGTTCTGGCCTAGGTACCGGCGCAGCGCCTCACGCAGGCGCGTGTCATCATCCACGACCAGGATGTGGGGCTGTTCGGCGGGATCGTCACTCATCATGGCCCTTCACATAGCATGGAAGGGAGCGATGGTCACCGCTTGCCGGGAGGCGGGAATTTGGCGCGGTCCTCGGCGTCGATGATGCCCAGCATGACGGTGCGGAACCCTTCCACTGCCGCCGCACCTGCGGCACGATAGGCGCTGGCGATGCGGGCGCGTTGTGCGTCCGACAGGCTGCGTTCCAGGTCAACGCCCTTGTCGGTGAGGGTCAGCAGGCGCTGGCGCCGGTCCTTCGTGCCCGGACGCTGCGCGATATATTCCTGATCGACCAGATCGGACAGAACGCGGCTGAGGCTCTGCTTCGTGATCTGCAAAATGCCCAGCAGTTCGGTCACGGTGATGCCGGGATAGCGGCCCACGAAATAGACGACGCGGTGATGCGCGCGGCCAAGACCGATCTTGGCCAGCATGGCGTCGGGTTCCGCCGTGAAGTCACGATAGGCGTAGAACAGCAGCTCAATACCCTGGCGAAGATCCTCCTCGCGCAGGAAAAGCGGGTTCGGCCCCGATTTTATGTCAGCCATGTTGACTTATTTCCGCAATTCTGTATCGTAGATGCTGTTGTACACGACATAAAACAACAAGGAAGCCCCAAAATGTCCGTCATCCCCTTCCATGACCGTGATGGCCATATCTGGTTGGACGGGGCGATGGTGCCCTGGCGGGAAGCGCAGGTCCATGTGCTGACGCACGGGTTGCACTATGCCAGCTGTGTATTCGAGGGGGAGCGCATTTACAACGGCGTGATCTTCAAGTCGCACGAACATGCGGTCCGCCTGCGCCGGTCAGCAGAGTTGCTGGGGTTTGACATCCCGTACAGCGTGGCGGAGATCGAGGCGGCCAAGGTGGAGGTCTGTCGGGCAGCGGGCCTGGCCAACGGTTATCTGCGCCCGGTCGCGTGGCGTGGCAGCGAGATGATGGGCGTGGCGGCGCAGAAGAACCGCATCCATCTGGCCGTCGCCTGCTGGGAATGGCCCAGCTATTTCAGCGCGGAAGCCCGGATGAAGGGCATCGATCTGGAAATCGCCCGCTGGCGCCGGCCCGCCCCGGATACCGCACCGACGGAGTCCAAGGCGGCGGGGCTGTACATGATCTGCACCATCTCCAAGCATGAGGCGGAGCGCAATGGCCGGCAGGATGCGCTGATGCTGGATTACCGGGGGTTTGTGGCGGAAGCGACGGGGGCCAATTTCTTTATGGTCAAGGATGGCGTGGTGCATACGCCGATCCCGGATTGCTTCCTGAACGGCATTACACGCCAGACCATCATTGATCTGGCGCGCCGCCGGGGCCTGACCGTTCTGGAACGGCATTTCACGCTAGACGAGGTTAAGGACGCCGACGAGGTGTTCCTGACCGGGTCGGCGGCAGAGGTGACGCCCGTGCGCCGCATCGGCGATTGGACATTCACCCCCGGTGCCGTTTGCCGCGCCATGATCGGCGATTACAGCGATCTGGTGAATGGGCGCATGGCGGCGGTGGCGGCGGAATGATCAGCGCCGCCATGCGCCCATTCACCAGATCGCTG
>JAEMSB010000315.1 GCA_016463045.1 Niveispirillum sp. | reverse complement strand
TCTGGGTGGTGGTCAGGGCCGTAATCTGGGTGGCGGCCAGGGCACCAACCTGGGTCGTGGAGAAGGCGGCCAGATCGGTCGTCTCAATGCCGCGGACCTGGGTCGTGGACAGAGAAGCAATCTGGGTCGTCGTCAGCACGCCGACCTGGGTGGTGGAGAGCCCCGCGATCTGGGTCGTGTTCAGCACCCGGAACTGAGTGGTGGTCAGAGCCGCCAGATCGGTCGTCTCAATGGCCGCGAACTGAGTGCTGGTCAGGGCCACGATCTGCGCCGTGGACAGGGCCACGATCTGCGCCGTGGACAGGGCCGCAACGTCTGTTGTCTCCAGCGACTGAACCTGCGTGGTCGTCAGCGCCGTGATCTGCGTCGTGGTCAGGCCGCCGATCTGCGTCGTGGAGAGGTTTGCGATGTAAGTGCTGTTGAGGCTGCGAACCAGCGTCGTGTTGAGGCCGGAAATCTGTGTTGTCGTCAGCGCGCTGAACTGCGTCGTGCTCAACCCGGCGAGATTGGTAACCGAGATCGCGTTCAGCTGCGTCGAAGTCAGCGCCGCGACCGTTGTCGTTCCAAGGCCGGAGATCTGGGTCGTAAGCAACCCAGCCATCTGCGTGGTCGTCAGGACCGCGATCTGGGTTGTGGAGAGCGCACCGGTCTGGGTCGATGAAAGCTGACGAAGGTCTGAAGTCGTCCAGTTGGCGATTGCCGTCGTGCTCAGCTGACCGATCTGAGTAGTCGAGAGGAAAGAGAGGATCGACATGGCTGCGACTCCAGAGAATGAAAAAGTGGAACCCGGAAACCTTCCCTGCCTGGAAGATATCCATTTCGATTAACCCGATTTAGCCATGCAAGGCGTATGCCGGATTAACCGAAGCCCACGTAATCTGGAGCCGACAACCGGAAAAGTACGCAACCACGGACGCGCACACTTGGGCGCAGCCGGAAGGCCGTGTTCAATCCCCTTTTGGTATAGGCGCCCAAATTTTTTGGGTCAGTCTGGATAGAATACCGGTTGAGGGGATGAGTCAAGTTACATTCGGCTTACCCCCCGTGAAACAGCCCAACTGCCTGACCTGCGTCGGGGGTAGCTCGTGGTGTCTATACCTTTGGGCATAGGTAAGGCCGTGATCCGTGCCTCCTCATCCAGGCCTGTCGCTTTTTTGTCGTGTGTTTTGAAGAATCGCTTTAGTTTCCCGGTCACGTTGCTCCCTTTTCCTGCCGATGGACGTGGCGATTGACCCCCTACATGACGGTTCTGAGGTGTCTTTTCCTGGTGGCGCTGCACCATGGCGTGCAACTCCACCCGGATGAGTTGCCGCCTGATGTGCCGGGTGATCCTGTGCCGGCCGTACTTAAGGCCATGCATGGGGCCGGCCTGAAGGGCCGCAAGTTGCGCATGAGCTGGAAATCCGCCTGCCACCTCGGCAGTGCTTACCCGGCAATTGCGATACGGAAGGATGGCACCTGGGTCATTCTTGCCTATGCGATGGAGGTGGAGGGCCGGATGTCGGCCGCCGTGCTGGACCCCATGCGTGAGGCCGAAGGCATCCAGTTCCTGTCCGAGGAGGAATTTACCTCCATGTGGACGGGCGAGATCATCCTGGCCAAGCGCTTCTGGGCCCTGATGGATGAAAACCAGCCCTTCGGCTTCCGCTGGTTCCTGCCTGAAATCCTGCGCAACGCGAAATTCTTCCGCGGCGTCGCCATTGCGGCCATCATGGCCAATCTGATCGGCCTGGCACTGCCGATGATGTTCCAGGTGCTGATCGACAAGGTGATTACCCACCATAGTTATCAGACGCTGTTCGTCATCGTCCTGCTCTATGTAATTTTGACACTCTTTGACGGGTTCTTCGGCTATGTCCGTCAGAATCTCATGCTGCTGGCATCGAACAAGATCGATGCCAAGCTGACAAGCCGCACCTTCCGGCACCTTCTTTCGCTGCCGCTGCATTTCTTCGAGCGCAACAGTGCGGGTATCCTGACCCGGCATATGCAGCAGACGGAGAAGCTGCGTCATTTCCTGACCGGCAGGCTGTTCCAGTGTTTCCTGGATACCGTCACATTGCCGGTGCTGCTCGTGCTGCTGTTCCTTTATAGCGGGCTTCTGACAGCTGTGGTGCTGGCCTTCTCGGTCGTCATTGCGGCGATCATCGGCTTCATGGTGCCGATCTTCCGGCTGCATCTGGGGCGGCTGTACGAGACGGAGGCTAGCCGTCAGGCGCATCTGGTCGAGACGCTGCATTCCATGCGCGCTGTCAAGTCACTGGTGCTGGAAGAAAACCGGCAGCAGGCCTGGGACAGCAAAGTGGCCCTGGCCGTGCGGCGTCATGCCAAGGTTGGTGGGATCAGCATCCTGGGTACCGTGCTGACGGGCGGCCTGGAAAAGCTGATGCAGATCAGCGTCCTTGCCATCGGCGCCGTTCAGGTCTTCGACGGTGCCATGACACTGGGCGCGCTGATCGCCTTCAATATGCTGTCGGGCCGGGTCACGGGGCCGTTGTTGCAGATCGTGGCCCTGATCAATGAGTATCAGGAGGCCGACCTGTCGGTGCGCATGCTGGGCGAGGTGATGAATGCCGAGCCGGAGCGCAGCGGTCATTCCCGTCAGTCCCGGCCTTACATCACGGGCAAGATGTTCTTCGAGGATGTGACCTTCCGCTATGCCCCCGGCGCCACGCCGGCGCTGAGCCGCGTTTCCTTCGATATTGAAGAAGGCCAAGTGGTCGGCGTCGTGGGCCGGTCGGGGTCGGGCAAGACGACGATCACCCGCCTGATCCAGTCCATCCACCTTCCGCAGGAAGGCCTGATCAAGCTGAATGGCGTCGATTTGCGTCATATCGAGCTGAACCACCTGCGAAAGTCCATCGGCGTGGTTCTACAGGACAACCTGCTGTTCCGGGGCACCATCCGCGAGAATATCGCGGCGGCCCGGCCCGACGCGCCGCTGCATGAAATCCTGCATGCGGCCCAGATGGCTGGCGCCGACGAGTTCATCGACCGTCTGCCGCTGTCCTATGACACGATGGTGGAGGAGAACGCCTCCAACTTCTCTGGTGGTCAGCGGCAGCGCATTGCTATCGCCCGGGCGCTGGTGACGCAACCGCGCCTGCTGATCTTCGACGAGGCGACGAGCGCACTTGACCCTGACAGTGAGGCGATCGTCCAGCGCAACCTGACGCGTATCGCCGAAGGCCGGACTATGGTTATCGTCTCACACCGCCTGTCCTCACTGGTCCAGGCCGACAAGATCATCGTGCTCGAACAGGGCAAGCTGATCGACTGTGCCCCGCATTCCATCCTGCTGCAACGCTGCGACATTTATCGGCACCTATGGCAAACCCAGACACAGCACATCCATTGATGCGGCCCTTCCAGGGTCTGCGTGAGCGCTGGCGGCGGTTCTACGGGACGCCTGCCCCGCGGCTGCACGTGGCGTCAGAGGCCATCGAGTTCCAGTCGGAACTGGAAATGATTGTCCGCGAGCCGCCGCCACCTATCCTGGGGGCGCCGCACCTGATTGCGGCGGGGATGCTGGCGCTGATGGCCATCATCGCGTGCTTCGTTCAGATGGACCGGGTCGTGGTGTCCACGGGCCGCCTGGCCACGCAGGTGCCGCCCATCGTGATGCAGCCGCTGGAACGTTCCATCGTGCGTCAGCTGCTGGTGCAGCCCGGCGACCGCGTGACCAAGGGGCAGTTGCTGGCCACGCTGGACCCGACCTTCACGCTGGCCGACCGCAGCGCCCTGTCGGCGCAGCAGCGCGCCCTGTTCGCGCAGTTGCGCCGGTTGGAGGCGGAGGCGGCGGGTAAGACCTTGCCCGAAACCATGGCCAGCAGTGACGATCCGGACATGGCGCTGCAGGCCCGGCTGTTCCAGCAGCGCCAGACCCAGTACCGGTCGCATCTGGACAGTCTGGACAGCGGCATTGTCAGTCTTGATGCCTCGATGCGGGCCGCACAGGATGATGAGAAGTCGTTGACGGCCCAGATGGTGGTCTATCGTGACGTGGAGAACCTGCGCTCCCAGCTTTTCAAGGCGCAGACGGGCTCGCGGCTGCAGCTTCTGGAGGCGCAGGCCCAACGCCTGGAGACCGAGCGGTCGTTGCAGGCCACCAGCAACCGTATCAAGGAATTGCAGGCTGATCTGGCCGCAAAGCGGGCCGAACGGCGCAACTTCGTGGATGACTGGCAGCGCCAGCTTCTGGAACAGCTTGTGGAGACGCGCCGTCAGGCATCACAGGTTGATGAGGATCTGGCCAAGGCCGTCCGCCGCAACGATCTGGTGGAGATGACGGCCCCCGCCGATGCCATCGTGCAGGAGGTGGCGCGCCTGTCGCCAGGTTCTATCGCGCGGGAAGCCGAAGCGCTGATCACCCTCGTGGCGCTGAACACGCCGCTGATCGCCGAGGTGGTTATCCAGTCCGGTGACATCGGCTATGTCAAGGCGGGTGATCCGGTTGAGGTGAAGGTTGCACCGTTCCCGTTCCAGCGCCATGGCATGCTGAAGGGCCGGCTGCGGTCTGTCTCGCGGCAGAGTTTTGTGCCGGGTACGGCGGAGCCGCTGGACGCGCTGCGCACGCCGACGGTTGCCGGCGCCTATGTCCATACGGCGCAGGTCGATCTTGAAAGCCTGACGCTGGAGCGCATGCCGCAGGGTGCGGTTCTGACGGCGGGCATGGTGGTACAGGCCGAAATCAAGGTCGGCAGCCGCAGCCTGATGTCCTATTTCCTCTATCCCGTGCTGCGCGGATTGGACGAGTCCCTGCACGAACCCTGATCAGCCCGCCTGGATGGCGACGCGTTCCAGCGTCGCCTCAAAACCGCGCGTGAAAGTCTGTGTGTCGCCCAGGGTGGCCTGCCAGCGTTGGGGCGTCGTCCGGTCGCGGATGGCCCGGTAAAGGTCCGGCGTGTCGTGAAGTGCCACGGCGCGGTCGACATAATCATCATCGCTGGTAGTGATCAGTTCCGGTACGTCCATGGCCCGCAACAGGGCGCCGGCCATCCGGCTGGCGAAGGTTTCGCGTGACAGGGTCAGGATCGGCAGTCCGGCACGCAGCGCATCGCTGGCCACCGTGCCGGCATTATAAGGTGTCGTATCCAGGAACAGATCGGCCAGTGCCATGCGCGCGCGGTAACGGTCGGGTGCAGCGCGGGGGGAGAAGATCAGCCGGTCAGGATCAACCCCGTGCCGTGCCGCCTGTGCGCGCAGATTGTCCACCACCCAGCGATTATCTTCCAGCAGCCACAGCACGCTGTCGCCTGTGCGGGCCAGGATGCGCATCCACAGGGCGAACATCGCCTCGGAGATTTTATAGGAGCCGCAGAAGCAGCAGTAGACAAAACGGTCCTGGGGCAGGCCTTCATCTGCCCTGTTGATAAGGGCCTGGGCAACGGGCCTGCCGTCATTGGCCTGATAGACACCAGGCAGATAGAGCGGGCGTGGCCAATATTGATCCGCGACGGATGGCGGGATCGCATATTCGTCGGTCAGAATGTAATCCAGCTCCGGGATCGGTATCGGCCCGATGAAGCCAAGATAGGTCATCTGAACGGGCGCCGGTTTCCAGCGCAGCACGTCCAGCCGTTCGCCCACGGTAATGCCGTTGAGATCGATCAGAATGTCGATCTCGTCCGCCTTAATCTGACGCGCAACAGCTTCATGGTCCTTGTCGCGGACAAAGCGGCAATGGTCCAGCGCCGCCAGCACGCGGGCGCGCATGTCGCTGCCGTCATCGGGGCTGGAGCAATAGCCATAAATCTCAAACCGTTCCCGGTCATGCCGTTCAAGCAGTTCAGCAATCAGGAACGTCATGGCATGCCGGCAGAAATCCGATGACATGTAACCGATGCGCAGACGGCGGTGGGCATAACCGGTAGGCGGGGCAAGTTTCTGGGTCGCAGGCACTGGCCGGCGGTCCAGCCAGGAT
>JAEMSB010000314.1:849-5925 GCA_016463045.1 Niveispirillum sp. | reverse complement strand
ATCACCGATACGGCCCATTCCGTGACGATCACCACCGACCGCCCCTTGCCGGACCTGTTCCGCGAGGGGCAAGGCGTGCTGGTCGAAGGGCGGCTTGGCTCCGACGGCGTGTTCGTGGCGTCGGAGGTGCTGGCCAAGCATGATGAGAAATACATGCCCAAGGAAGTGGCCGACGCCCTGAAAGCATCGGGCCAGTTCAAGCCGGAATTGCCGGGCAAGCCGGTCTATGAGGCGGGGAAGTAACTGACCTTTTGTCAGGTTTTTGCGGTCAAGCAGCGAGACGGACATGATCCCCGAGATCGGACATTACGCCCTGGTTCTGGCCCTGCTGCTGGCGGTGGCGCAGTCGGTGATGCCCTTGGTGGGGGCGGCCCGGCGGGATGTGGCCTGGATGGAGACGGGGCGGATGGCGGCGTTCGCGCAGCTGGCTGCCATCACCATCTCGTTCGCGGCCCTGATGCAGGCGCATGTCGTTTCCGACTTCTCCGTCCTGAATGTGGTGAATAACAGCCACAGCCTGAAGCCCATGCTGTACAAGGTGGCGGGCGTCTGGGGGAACCATGAGGGTTCCATGCTGCTCTGGGTCTTCATGCTGGCCCTGTTCGGGGCGGCGGTGGCCGGGTTCGGGCGCAATATCCCGCCGACGCTGAAGGCCCGCGTGCTGGGCGTGCAGGGCTTGATCGGGGTCGGGTTCCTGCTGTTCATCCTGGTGACCAGCAATCCGTTCGCCCGCGTCTATCCGGCGCCGTTCGACGGGAATGACCTGAACCCGCTGTTGCAGGACCCCGGTCTGGCCTTCCATCCCCCCTTCCTCTATCTGGGTTATGTCGGTTTCTCCGTGGCCTTCTCCTTCGCGGTCGGCGCCTTGATCGAAGGGCGGGTTGACCCCGCCTGGGGCCGATGGGTGCGGCCCTGGACGCTGGTGGCCTGGACCTCGCTGACCATGGGCATCGCGATGGGGTCTTGGTGGGCCTATTACGAGCTGGGCTGGGGCGGCTGGTGGATGTGGGACCCGGTGGAAAATGCCTCCCTGTTGCCCTGGCTGGCCGGCACCGCCTTGCTGCATTCCGCCATCGTGGTGGAAAAGCGAGATGCGCTGAAGACCTGGACCATCCTGCTGGCCATCCTCACCTTCTCCCTGTCGCTGTTGGGCACCTTCCTGGTGCGGTCGGGCGTGCTGACTTCTGTCCATGCCTTTGCCGTTGATCCGCAGCGCGGGGTGGCGGTGCTGGGCCTGCTGATCCTGGCCACCGGCGGCGGGCTGCTGCTGTTCGCGCTGCGGGCGCACGCGTTGAAGATCGGCGGTCTGTTCGCGCCGCTGAGCCGGGAAGGCGCGTTGGTGCTGAACAATCTGCTGCTGTCGGTATCGGCGGCGGTGGTGCTGATCGGCACCCTGATGCCGCTGCTTCTGGATGCGTTCGGGCACAAGATATCGGTGGGCGCGCCCTATTACAACTTCATCACGCCGTTTCTGACCATCCCGCTGATCCTGGTGATGGCGCTGGGCCCGTTCATGCCGTGGAAGCGGGCGGATCTGCCGGGTGTGCTGTCGCGCATGTGGGTGGTGGCGCTGCTGACCCTGCTGTCGGTGATGCTGGCCTTGTGGCTGGCGGGCGTGAAGCCGGTGATGGCGCTGGTCGGCATCGCCATGGCCGCCTGGGCGGGGTTCGGTGCCGTCTGGGAAGTGGCCGAACGCGTGAAGCTGTTCCGGGTGCCGCTGGCCGACAGCCTGTCCCGCGCCAGGGGCCTGCCGCTGGGTGCCTGGGGCACGGCGGTGGCGCATGCCGGCATGGGCATCGCCATTGCCGGCATGGTGGGCACCACCTTCTGGCTGGCCGAGGATGTGCGGGTGATGAAGCTGGGCGACAAGGCCAGCATCGCCGGCTACGAACTGGGCCTGGACAAGGTCGAGGACCTGAACATCGCCAATTACCGTACGGAAATGGGCCATTTCAACGTCAGCCGCGATGGTCGTCAGATCGCCACGCTGACGGCGGAACGCCGTTGGTATCCGGTGGCCAAGATGCAGACCACGGAAGCCGCCATCCACACCACCTTCTATTCCGACCTCTACATCGTTCTGGGTGAAGAAAATCCGGGGGGCGGCGGCTGGGTGGTCCGGCTCTATCACCATCCGCTGGTGCCTTGGATCTGGATCGGGTCGCTGGTCATGGTGCTGGGCGGCTGTCTCAGCCTGTCTGACCGGCGGTTGCGGGTGGGGGTTCCGTCCCGCCGCGCGGCCCCCGTCGCTCCCGCCCTGCAACCCGCCGAATAAGAGCATCAGCATGAGCGCCGTTACCCGTCACCGCCTGCTGCTGCTGTTGCCGCTGGCTGTCTTTCTGATCCTGGGCGGCTATTTCGCGCTGGGCCTGACCCGCGACCCGTCGATCCTGCCCTCCATGCTGATCGACAAGCCGGCGCCGGTCTTCGCCCTGCCGGGCCTGTCGGAGGGGGAGAAGGGCCTGTCCAATGCCGACCTGACGGGCAAGGTGCAGCTGATCAATGTCTTCGCCAGCTGGTGCGCGCCCTGCCGCGTGGAACATCCGCTGCTGATGCGGCTGGCCAATGAGCAGGGCGTGACCATCCACGCCATCAATTACAAGGACAAGCCGGACGCGGCGAAGGCCTTCCTGGCGCAGATGGGCAACCCGTACACCTCTATCGGTGCCGACAAGGATGGGCGTGTGGCCATCGATTTCGGCGTCTATGGCGTGCCGGAAACCTATGTCATCGACCGCCAGGGCCGCGTGCGCTACCGCCATGTCGGGCCGCTGATGCCGTTCGACGTGGACGAAAAGATCCTGCCCATGATCCGGGAGCTGTCGAAATGAGGGGTGGGGCTTTCGCCGGGATGACGAAACGGGCGGCAGGCTGGATGGCCGCCACCGTGCTAGCCGCCACCTTTTCCCTTCCCGCCCTGGCGGTGATGCCGGACGAGAAACTGGCCGATCCCGTGATGGAGGCCCGCGCGCGGGAGATTTCCAAGGAATTGCGCTGTCTGGTCTGTCAGAATCAGTCCATTGATGACAGCAATGCCGATCTGGCCCGCGACCTGCGCGTGCTGGTGCGCGAACGGCTGGTGGCTGGGGACAGCAATGAACAGGTCCTGGCCTATGTCCATGACCGCTATGGTGATTTCGTGCTGCTGCGCCCGCCGGTAACAGGTTACACGGCCCTGCTTTGGGGCGGGCCGTTCGCCCTGCTGCTGCTGGCCGGGTTTGGCACAGCCCTTTATATGCGCCAGCGCCGCCGGGATGTGGATACCATGCCGGCCCCCGCCCTGACGGCGGAGGAAGAGGCGCGGCTGACTGCTTTATTGAATGATGACAAGCCGGGGGTTGGGCGATGATCGGTTTCTGGCTGGTCGCGGCCGCCCTGACGGCGCTGGCCCTGCTGCCCCTGCTGCGCACCCTGCTGCGCCCTCCGCCCCCGCTGGAAGGGGCGGCAGAGTTTGCGCGCGGCGTCTATGCCGCACAGGTGGCGGAGATCGAGCGCGACCTGAAACGCGGCATCCTGTCCGATGATCAGGCGCGCGCCGCCCGGGCCGAGGTGGGCCGCCGCCTGCTGTCCGTCGCGGATGAGGCATCGGCGGCCACCAAGGCGAGCGGCAGCGCCAAGCCGGCCCAGCGTACGGCCCTGGTGGTGACGTTGCTGCTGCCGCTGGCGGCGCTGGGCGTTTATCTGCCGCTGGGCCAGCCCAACCTGCCAGCAGTGCCCTTCGCCACCCGCCCGCCAGAGGCGCCGGTGCCGCCGCAGGTGATGGAGGCCGTAGCCAAGCTGGAAGCGGGGTTGAAGGAAAATCCCGATGATGTCGGTGCCTGGGGCCTGCTGGCCCAGACCTATGGCGCCATGAGCCGGCCCGCCGATGCCGTCAATGCCTGGCGTCAGGTCCTGCGCCTGTCGCCCGGTAATGGCAGTGTGCAGGGTGCGCTGGCCGAGGCCTTGACCGTCGCTGCCGATGGCGTGGTGGGGGAAGAGGCGGTGCGGCTGTTCACCGAGGCGGTTGCCGCCGACGCCATGGATGCGCGCGCCCGCTATTACCTGGGCATGGCGCGTATTCAGGCGGGCGATATTCGCGGTGCGCTTGACCGCTGGACCGCCCTGGTTGCCGACAGCCCCGCCGATGCACCCTGGCTGCCCACGGTACGGGCGCGCATCCATGATGCCGCCACCCAGGTGGGCCTGGACCCCATCGCCATCACCCCATCGCCCAAGCCGGCCAGCGCTCCGCCGCCGGCGGCGGTGCCGAGTGGTGGCGGGGCCGCCCCCGCCCTGTCGCCCGAACAGATGCAGGCCATGGCAGGGATGAGCCAGCAGGATCAGCAGGCCACCATCAACAGCATGGTGGATGGGTTGCAGGCCAAGCTGAAGGATAATCCCGGCGATGCCGATGGCTGGATGCGGCTGGCCCGCGCGCGGGAGGTGCAGGGCAACCTGGACGCCGCACGCGACGCGCTGCGCGGGGCCGTGAAGGCCGATCCCAAGCGGTTGGCGGCCTGGCTGGACCTGTCGCGCCTGACGGCCCCCGACGATGCGCAGACCCAGGGCAGTCCAGAATTCCTGGACGCCATGGCCAAGGTTCTGGACCTGGCGCCCGACAATCCACAGGCGCTCTATTACCTGGGGCAGCAGGCCGCGAACGAGGGCAAAAATGACCGCGCGCGCGATCTGTGGGGGCGGCTGCTGAAACAGCTTCCCGCCGACGCGCCGCAGCGACCGGAACTGCAACGGCGGATGGATAGCCTGAAGTAAGGTCTGTTCCCCTATTGTTCTTGAGGTGCATCTGGAGCATCCTGCGGTATCAATGCGACCCGCAGGACCCATGATGACCGCGATTACACTGCCGCAGGCGCTGTCCTTCCGGCTGAACCGTCAGCACCTGACACAGCCCGCGGCGGATGCGCTGATTGCGGCGCGTACCTTGATTGGGGCGCAGGCGCAGGTCCATTCCGCCGCCATCCTGCAATTGCGGGCGCGCAGCGCGGCGGGGGCGGCGAATGGCGATATCGACCGCGCGCTTTATCAGGATCGCAGCCTGGTGAAACTCTGGGCGCAGCGTTCGACCCTGCATCTGAC
>JAEMSB010000314.1:0-839 GCA_016463045.1 Niveispirillum sp. | reverse complement strand
CGACCTGCCCATGATCCTGGGCCTGCGCCGGGAATATGTCGCCGGTTATCATAATTGGTACGCCAAGGAGGGGTTGAGCCTGGATCAGGTCGACACGCTGGTCGCGGCGGTGGTGCAGGCGTTGGAACAGGGCGCGCATAGCCGCATGGACCTGTCACGCCGTCTGGTGCCGGAATTGGGCGAATGGGCGCGGCCCATGCTGGAACATAGCTGGGGCGGGATCATCAAGCTGGCCTGCGCGCTGGGCCATGTCTGTCACGGGCCGGCGGACAAGGGCGATGGCGAGGGCGCGCGCGAGGCCCTGTTCGTGCATCTGGCGCAATGGCTGGGCCACGCGCCTGTGGTACCGGACGCGCGCACCGCCATGGCCGATCTGGCCCGCCGCTACCTTGCCGTCTATGGCCCGGCCACACCGGCAGATTTCAAGAAATTCGTGGGCTTCTATGCCGGGCCGGCGCAACAGGCCTTTGCCGATCTGAGCGGTGAGATCGTGCCGGTAACGCTGGCGGGCAAGAAGGCTTATGTGCTGGAACGCGACATGGCCGACCTGCTGGCCGCGGAACCGGCGGAGGGGCAGATCAGCGTGCTGGGCCTGTTCGATCCCTATCTCCTGGCCCATGCCGATACAGGCCAGTATCTGGAGGACCGGTTCCGGCCCGCCGTGTACCGCGTGGCCGGCTGGATCAGCCCCGTGATCTTGCGCCAGGGCCGGGTGGTCGCCACCTGGTCGCATAAACGTGTAGCGGGGCCAAAGGGCAAGGGCGCCTGGGAGGTGCAGGTCACGCCGCTGGAACGGGTCTATAAGAAGGAACTGCCGGCCATTACGCGGGGGTTGAGAC
>JAEMSB010000313.1 GCA_016463045.1 Niveispirillum sp. | reverse complement strand
GAGGAGCATTATATGCGCCCCGCCGCCGGCATCATCGTGGGCATGAGCCGGACGGTCAGGCCCGGCAAGCCACCATCGGTTGAATTCATCCGCATCGGTCCCGGCGCCGACGGCAAACTGGCCTATCACGCCCATCCGCAGGGGCAGGCCCCGGCCAGCTTTACCCTGGTCGAGTCTGCCCCCGGCCTTGCGGTTTTCACGAACCCGGCCCACGACTTCCCGCAGAAGATCACCTATCGCCGCGAGGGCGACACCCTGTCGGCGACCATTGAGGGGCCGGGCAAGGATGGGCAGGTGAAGCGCTTCGGCTGGTCCTGGCGGCTGGCGGGTGCAGCACCCTGAAATCTACCCCAACCGGACTGCTGCAAAATCGTCAAAATCGCTGCCGCCTGGGGACGGCGCCGGAAGAAAGGCGTAACATATTCAAAACAAAACAGTATGGAGGAGTGCCCATGTTCACCCTCTCTGCGGTCCGCGTGTCCGCCCTGCTGCTGCTGGGCTTGCTCGTGGCGCTACCCCCGTCGGCACAGGCCAGCAACGATCCCCTGAAATCACTCACCTGGCTGTCGGGCCAATGGGTGGGCCGCGAAGGACCGACCCGCACCGAGCAGCATTTCATGCAGCCCGGCGACGGTGTGATGCTGGGCATGCGCCGGTCCATGTCGCCCTCACGCGGGGCCGATACGGAGTTCATGCGCATTGTCGCGGAACCTGACGGAACCGTGACCTATTACGGTCAGCCGCTGGGCAGCAATGAGATCATTGCCTACAAGCTGATCGAATCCGGGGACAATATGGCGGTCTTCGCCAATACCAGCATCGCCTATCCACAGCGCATCGTCTTCAACCGCTATGGCGGCAATGTCGTGGCGGCGCTGGAAGGGCCCGATGGCAATGGCGGCGTACGCCGTTTCCGCTGGACCTGGAAGCGGGCGGGCGACGCACCCTGATGGCTCGGCGCGTGGCGGGTCTTTACCGCCATGCGCCGACCAGTTCCACCTCTTCCCCGCCCATGCCGCGTTTGAACGCCGTCACGCCCGGTGCCTCATCGGGCAGGATGCCGCCCAGGTCAAACCAGTCCCGGCCCTG
Source organism: Niveispirillum sp. (assembly GCA_016463045.1). GTDB lineage: Bacteria > Pseudomonadota > Alphaproteobacteria > Azospirillales > Azospirillaceae > Niveispirillum. The sequence continues at coordinate 4,837 of JAEMSB010000313.1, read as the reverse complement.
CCGCTTCAGTTCCTGCATGGCGCGCCAGAGCAGCAGGTTATGCGCCCGCGCCGCCCGGCCCGCCGCGTCGGACCAGCCGATCTGGTAGGTTGCGGCCTTGCCATGGCCCAGGATCAGGATACCCGCCACCGGCACCCCGTCCTTGACGGCGCGCAGCAGCATTATGTCGCCATCCTTGTGCATGCCGGTCCGCATGCGGATCACCAGTTTGGGTGACGGCCCGCGATAGCGTTTGGCCGCCTTGTCCTTCTGATATTGTTCCAGAAGCCAGGGAAGCTGCGTCTTGCCGTCGCGGTCGATCTCCACGCTCAGGCCGGCGCGTTCCGCCTGGTTCAGCGCGTTGCGCCATTTCTGCGCCAGCCGGGCGCGCAGCGCCGTCTCGTCCCGGCGCAGATCGACCCAGAGCGTGCGGTATCCCGGTGCCTTGTCGCGCCGGAACCCGGCCCAGCGCATCATGGCCTCTGCCTCTTCGCCCGCCCCCCATTCCGGCACGACGGCGGTCCAGTTCAGGGGGCCGCTGGGATATTCCTTGCGGATCAGCTTCATGACCATTGCGAAGACGGTGGGCTTTCGCGCCTCTGGCCGTAGCAGCGGCCCCCGGTGCAGGCGCGCCACGCGGATCAGCTTGAAAATCCGCCGCTCGCTCATCACCACCAGACCGATGGGCCGGTCGGACAGCTCGATAATGCCCAGCCGGGGCCGCCATCCCTCCACCGTCAGCATGGCCTGATTATAGCCGAACCCCTGTGTCAGGCTGCTCTGCCCGCACTCGGCCAGCAGCCGCGACCATTCCGACAGGCGGCCCACGTCCCAGACGATGCGCAAATTGGGGATGGTCTCTTGATCGGTCATCGGGGATTGCAAGTCACGGGCGGGAAGGCGAGAGTGCCCGTCTTGCCCGCCCGCTGTCGAGTGATCATGCGCCGCACCGTTTCGCCCCCCTGGTGGCACCCCGACCATTTCCAGAAAAAACGCCCGCATCTGGCCGTGCGCCAGACCGTGATGCGTACCCTGCGCCGCTGGTTCGAGGATCATGGGTTTGACGAGGTGGAGACGCCGGCCCTGCAGGTCTCACCGGGGCTGGAGGTGCATCTGATGGCCTTTGCGACCGACCTGATCGGCCCGCACCCGGATGACCGCCGCCGGCTTTACCTGCACACCAGCCCTGAATTCACCATGAAAAAGCTGCTGGCGGCGGGCGTGCCCCGGCTGTTTCAGCTGTCGCATGTCTATCGCAACGGTGAACGGTCGGGCACGCACCATCCGGAATTCGCCATGCTGGAATGGTATCGGGCTGGCGCCGGTTACCGCGATCTGATGGATGATTGCGTGGCGCTGGTCCGCGCGGCCTGTCTTGCGGCGGGTAAGGACAAGCTGCGCTTCCGGGGCATTGAATGCGATCCGTTTGCCGATTGGCGGGTGCTGACGGTGCAGGATGCCTTCCTGCACTATGCCGGCATCGACCTGCTGGCCACCGCACCCGACCCGCTGCGCCCCGACCGCGATCGACTGGCGACAGAGGTGGCGCGCATCGGCATCCGCGTGGCGGAGACGGACACCTGGGAAGATCTGTTCTTCCGCGTCAGCCTGGACCGGATTGAGCCGCATCTGGGCATGGATGTACCCACTTTCCTGTCCGACTATCCCGTCTCCATGGCGGCCCTTGCCCGTCCCAAGCCGGATGATCCGCGCGTCGCGGAACGGTTTGAGCTGTATGGCTGCGGCGTGGAACTGGCCAATGCTTTCGGCGAACTGACCGACCCGTTGCTGCAAAGGACGCGGTTCGAGGCGGACATGGCCGAAAAGGAACGGCTCTACGGCGAACGCTACCCGATTGACGAGGATTTCCTGGCGGCCCTGCCGATGATGCCCGACAGCGCCGGCATCGCGCTCGGCTTCGACCGGCTTTCCATGATCATTGCGGGCGCGGATGCCATCGACGATGTGCTGTGGGCGCCGGTGGTGGTGGCGTAGGGCGGTTTACTCTCCGCCTGAATCATCCACAGCTTGTGAGAGGACAACCACACCGGCCACGGCTGCACCGGCCAGCAAACCGCCCGCTAGCCACCAGCCCGGATTGCTCCCTTCGCCGTCATCGGCATTCAGACGGGTGTCGCCCTGCTGGAAGCGCATTTCCTGACCCACTGCGCTCAATCGGACATCCGTTGATCCTCGCATATGCAGGCCAAGCAGATCCATCTGGCGGGGCGGGGCCAGGCGGGCCTCCGTCGTCGGCTTCATCCAGCCGAAATCCGGATTCTGCACGCGCAGGCCGGCGGACAGGCCCAACTGTGGCTGCTGCGGCTGTTTGCGATGCGTGCCTAAGGGAATGGTGACCTTGGCTCCGACGAACAGTCCGGGCTGATTATTGTTTGCCGTGACATCCCGCGCATGTGCAACACCCGCTACGGATACCTGCGCAATCATCAACAGTCCCGTCAACCGCCCCAGAAGCTTGTTCATTCATTCCCCACTGCATCCGATGCTCATCGTGAAATAGTATACGAGCATTCAAGCAATAGTACATGAACAAGTATAAGTGTCGCGGTTGCATCCCCACCTTGCGGGTTTCATCTTGGCGATGGCCCGCAAAGCAGGGAAGGGATCAATTCACCACGCTGACGGCGCGGCGGTTCTGCGCCCAGACATCGGCGGACGAACCGGCCACGGCGGGGCGTTCCTTGCCGAAGGAAATGACCTGCAACCGGCTGCCATCGATGCCGGCGGCCACCAGATAGCGGCGCACGCTGTCGGCGCGCTTCTGGCCGAGCGCCAGGTTGTATTCACGCGTGCCGCGCTCGTCGCAGTGACCCTCGATGGTCAGGGTGATGGCCGGATTGCTGCGCAGCCATTGCGCCTGCTGGTCCAGGGTGGCCGCCGATTCCGGCGACACTTCGAACTGGTCCAGACCGAAGAACACGCGGTCGCCGATCTGCGCCAGCTGCTGCTGCGGGGACAGGTTGGAATTCAGGTTCGACTGTTCGACGCCGGTCGTCGGCGTGCCCGCGCCGGGGAACGGCGTGGTGTAACCGCCGCCGCTGCTGCTGGCATCCTTGTCGCGGTCGCTGACCGAGGAACAGGCCGCCAGCAGCATCACGGGTGCCAGCAGCAAAAGGTTGGTGCGCTTCATCTTGTATCTCTCATTCCCAGATGTTTTCCGTCGGTCGGGAAGACCGGTGGCCCCCCATCATCCAGCCCTGCGATTGCGGCGGGACTTGGACCAAAGCCGGGCCTGTCTTTGGCATATGGCTGTCGGCGCGAGCAGAGGGCACCATGCCATGGAACCGGGACACCCGAGAGCGGTTTTCCGGCAACCCGGAAAGCCGCTCCGGCGGCGACTGCCGCCGCGCCCGCCCATGCGGGCGTAAAGCCAAGCCGCGGACGCGGCGCCGGCGCCTGAGGCAACGCGTCAAGCGTGGCCGATATCGGCGGACAGCATGGACAGGTTGATGCCCAGGCTGGCCAGGGCGCGTTCCCATTTCCGCTCCTGATCAGTATCGAACAGGATGCGGTTATCGGCGGGCGCGTGCAGCCAGCCATTCTGCTGCATCTCCTGATCCAGCTGTCCAGGCCCCCAGCCGGCATAGCCCAGCGCCAGGATGGCATTCTGCGGCCCCTGGCCCTCCGCGACCGCGCGCAGAATATCAACGGTGGCGGTCAGCACCACCCCATCACTGACCTGCATACTGCCTTCGCGGTTATAGTCGGCGCTGTGCAGCACGAAGCCGCGTCCCGACTCGACCGGGCCGCCGAAATGCACCGTCAGGTCGCGGGCCGGCTGCGTCACCTCGATATCCAGCTGGTGCAGCAGGCTGGTGAAGCTGATCCCATCGAACAGCTTGTTCACCACCAGCCCCATCGCCCCTTCGGCATTATGGACGCAGATATAGATCACGCTTTTCTCAAACCGCGGATCGGGCATCTGCGGCATGGCGATCAGGAACTGACCGGTCAATGAATTCAGGGGCTTCTTGGACGATGTCGGCATGGGCTGTGGCGTGGCTTTCATCCTGGCAACCGATCATAGCAGCCCGTGCCGCCAAGGTGGGCGGTTTTTCTGGAGGTCCCTTTTGCTTGTCGCGGGGCCGGGTGTGGCCTAGAAACGGCACATAGGTTCAATCAACATCCCCTTTGTGGAGGATATCCAGATGAGCGTGAAGGTTGGCGACCGCATCCCGTCGGTCACCCTGAAGCACCTGACCGAGTCCGGCATGCAGGAGGTCAGCACCGACGACCTGTTCAAGGGCAAGAAGGTCGTCCTGTTCTCCGTCCCCGGCGCCTTCACCCCGACCTGCTCGGCCAAGCACCTGCCGGGCTTTGTGGACAATGCCGAGGCGTTCAAGGCCAAGGGCGTGGAAGACATCGTCTGCATGGCCGTGAACGACCCGTTCGTCATGCAGGCCTGGGGCAAGCAGAACAACGTGGCCGGCAAGGTCACCATGCTGCCCGATGGCAATGGCTCCCTGACCAAGGCCCTGGGCCTGGAAATGGATGGCACGGCCTATAATCTGGGCCACCGCAGCCAGCGCTTCGCCCTGGTGGCCGAAGATGGCGTCGTGACCCGCCTGGAAGTGGAAAAGCCCGGCGCCTTTGAGGTGTCGAGCGCCGAGCACATTCTGAAGGTGCTGTAATCGGGAAAGGCGGACCGCCCATCCCCCCGTCCCCCGCAAAGGGCGGGCGGGGGAGAGGGCAGGCGGTCCGCCTCACCCTTCGCTTAATCCCGGCGGTGATAAGCCAGGATAAAACAGCGCAGGGCGGCGGCAAGGCCAACCCCTGCGGCACGGCGGTGGGCCACCTGTTCCACGATGAAGGCGGTCATCACCCCTTCCGTCAGGGC
>JAEMSB010000836.1 GCA_016463045.1 Niveispirillum sp. | reverse complement strand
ATGAGGAAATAATAGACTCATATAAATGTGAGCACTGCCAAGGTACAACGGCAGGCTGCACCGGCCCCCGCCGGCAAGCCCCCGGTGCGGCAGGAGCCTCCCCCCGTGAGCTGGAGCCGTCCCCCCGCCGGCGCTGCCGCGCCTCCGTCGGCCTGTGGCAAATGCCGGCATGCCGCAGTGAAACCGATACAACGCAAGGCCATGCCGTCACCGGCTGTTGTGCAATTGGCAAAGTCGATCGTTGACGATGATGATGTCGGCCCCGACATGTATGTGGCCAAGCATGGCAATGGTATCCACAAGGTCGTCAAAACCCGCACCAAGACCGACGAGCTCAAGCGCCTCAGCCGCTCCAGCAAGCAGAAAATGGAAAGCAAGCTGAAGAAGAAGGGCCTGACCCTGGGCAATATCGTCCTTGGCGGACGGCTGCGTCGACCGGTCAAACGGGCCGGGGTATGTTCAAAGGTGACCTATCCGAACGAGGTCCATCTCGTAGCGCCCGCCGTCACCGTCGATAACAACAACCAAACGCTCTATGCCTGCTTTACCCCTTTCGCCACTCGAAGCGTGACGATTACTTATACCGGTACACGCGTCGGCGATTACGCTGCCGCCAACGCCGCCGCCGGCTATCTGTTCACCCCACCGAATTCGACCTGGCACCATGTTGAGGATTACAATCCAGGGAACAATCGCGGCACCATGGAACTGGTGCCGACCAATATCCATGCCGGGGTGAACCATCGCGGTGGCGTATGGCAGTGGGAGCAGAGTACCGGAAACGCGTATGGTTGAGGCGGCATCGCCCTGATCAAAGCGTATTTTCGGACAGCAGGGACCGCCTTAACGCGGCATCGCCCTGAAGAGCATCCCCGCCCCGCGCGGCACCAGAGCCGGCGCGGGCTTTGCCTGCACAGGCTGCGGCACGCGGTGGTTGGCGGCACGGGCACCCATCCGGTCGGCCTCTGCCTCCAGATGCAGATCCTGGACGACGGCGATGCCGCTGCCGAACGGGTTGCGCACCCGTCCCTGCCGCTGCTGCACCACATGTGTCAACTCATGTCCCAGCAAGGCCAGACCCTGCGGGCTGTCGGGATTATACTGGCCGGGCGCGAAATAGAGGCTGGACCCCATGGTGAAGGCCAGCGCGCCGATGCTGGCCGCCTCTGACCCGACATGCACCCGCACGTCGGAGAAATCGGTGCCGAAGAAGCTTTCCATCTGGCCGCGCACCCGTTCGGGCAGGGGCCGTCCACCGCCGCTGGGCCGGATCAAACCGGGGGGCAGCTGCTGGGCGCCGGGATGGCCGCTGCCATGCCCGCCAGATGCCATGACGACACGGACATGCCCCGGCCCGCCGGCCGTGATGCCGCCCAGCGCCCCCGGCAGCTTGAGCTTTTTTCCTGCGGTCATTAGCTTCTTCAAGATCTACCTCCAGCTCGCCCACCTTGGCCTGCAACACGGCCATGCGGTGCCGCATCGACGCAATCTCGTTGGCCTGCTCGACCTCGGCCTTGCGACGCATAGCAGAGAGCTGCTCCTCGAGCTGGAAAATTCGAGCCGAGGCGTTTTCAGCAGCCATTACTTCATCCATGCTG
>JAEMSB010000312.1 GCA_016463045.1 Niveispirillum sp. | reverse complement strand
CCGCCGTGGGGCGGAGATGATGGCCCCCTCCTCGCCCGTTGATCTGGGCGGGCGGTGCGAGATCATGCCCGGCACGGCCCTGACTGCCCTGGATTCGGCAGGTGGCCCCGCCTTTGCGGCGCGGATGAGCCGGGATCGCAAGACGGAAGTCTTTGCCATCGTCACCGACCGGTCTGTGCCGGCCCGCATCGACATGATGGCCACCTACCGCGGGATTGAGAATCCGGCCGTGCTGCGCCTGATGGACTGGGGCACGGTGGATTGGACGCCTGAGGGCAAGAAGCGTTTCGTCCTGATCTATGAACGACCCGGTGGGCGCCGGGTCATGCAGGATATGGGCGAAACGCGCGAACCCATGTCGGACGACACGATCAGCCGTTCGCTGATGCCGACACTGCTGTTCGCACTGCGGGAAATGAATGCGCGGGGCATGACCTGTGGCGCTATCCGGCCCACCAACCTGTTTCAGAAGGACCCCGCCTCCCCCACCGTCACCATCGGCGACTGCCTGTCGACACCCGTCGGCTATGGCCAACCCTTGTTGGTGGAGACCATTGAACGCGGGATGGCACAGCCGGCGGGGCGCGGCCCCGGCACCGTTGCCGATGATCTCTACGCGCTGGGCGTCACGCTGCTGGTGCTCTATCTGGGCCGCAACCCGCTGGCCGATCTGGATGATGAAAGCGTCCTGAAGCTGAAGATGGACAAGGGCACCTATCCGGCCCTGACCAGCCAGGTGCGCCTGCCGCAAAGCCTGGTGGAGCCGCTGCGCGGCCTGATGATCGATGATCCCAAGCAGCGCTGGTCCGTGTCCGACCTGGATCTTTGGCTGCAGGGACGGCGCATGTCGCCCAAGCAGCCGCAGGTGCCACGCCGTGGTGCCCGCCCGTTTGAGTTCCAGGGTGAGGATTTGATGCATTGCCGGGCGCTGGCCCGGTCGCTGACCCGGCACAGTGCCGCCGCCGCCGCCCTGATCGAACGCGGCGATGTGGAGAAATGGGTGCGCCGGTCGGTGGGGGATGAGGCGAGAGCCGAGGCCATGCAGACCGCCATCGCATCCGCCGGGGCCGGCGGACGCGGCGCCAGCCAGGAGGACAAGCTGGTCACGCGCGTCTCCATCGCGCTGGACCCGCCGTCGCCCATCCGCTATCGCGGCATCTCGGTGCTGCCCGACGGTCTGGGCACGGCACTGGCGGAGGCCATCTGGCAGAATGGCGGCGTGCAGCCCTTCGCCGAATTCGTCCTGGCGCAGTTCCCGCATTTCTGGGTCAACTGCCAGACCGATTTCCGGCCCGAATATGTGCCCATGGTGCAAGCCTATGACGGCTATCGCGCCCTGCTGGAACATGTCGGCATGGGGTTCGGGATCGAACGCATCGTCTATGAACTGTGCCCCTCCTGTCCCTGCCTGTCACCGCAGCTGCGCGACCATTATGTGTTGAGCCCAGCAGAGCTTTTGTCCGCACTGGACCAGATCGCCTTGAAGCCGAACCGGGGGCGCGACCCGGTGGACCGGCATGTGCTGGGCTATATCACCACGCATCACAAGAAGCTGAATGACCGGCTGCTGGTGCCTTTGTCGAACCCGCATGACCCGGCACGGCGGATGATCGCCATGATCACGGTGCTGGCCGATGTGCAGAACCGGTTCGGCCCCGCCCGTCTGCCCAACCTGTGCGGCTGGCTGGTCGCGCTGATGGATCCGGTCTTCAAGCGCTTCAAGAACCGGGAGACGCGCGACCGCATGAAGGCGGAAGTGAGCAATGTGGCGCGCGATGGGGTTCTGGATGCCATCGTCCGCATCGTCGACAATGTCGATGTCATCCGCGCCGACGACAAGGGCTTCCTGGCCGCGATGCGCCAGTATGAGGGCCTGACACGACAGATCGAGAAACTGAAGTCCACGGCCAATGACAAAGTGGCCCTGGCCGATGGCACCGGGCGGCAGATCGCCGCCGTGGTCACCGCCATCGTCGCCGGCATGACCATGATCGGCACCGTCCTTTACATGCTGAGGCTGGCATGAGCGCGTCGCTTGGTAAACGCCCGCCCAAGCGGCGCAGCGGCGGCGGAGGCGCATTGCTGCTGTTGCTGCTGTTGGCCCCGGCGGGCCTGATGATGATGCCGACCAGCGTGCTGCTGCTGGCCGGTCTGGCACCCACCTTCGTCGCCTATCTGATCGACCGTGATCCGGAGAAATCGGCAGCCATGACGGTCGGTGCCATGAACCTGTGTGGCATCGCGCCCTTCGTCGTCCGGCTGTGGCAGCGCGGGCATGAAATGTCCATCACGCTGCGCATGCTGGCCGATCCGGGCACCTGGCTGATCATGTTCGGCGCAGCGGCCATCGGCTGGCTGATGTATTTCTTCATCCCCCAGATCGTCGCCGCGATCATGAGCCTGCGCAGCCAGGCCAAGATCAAGGAACTGGAGGAACGGCGCAGCCTGCTTATTGCCGATTGGGGAACGGAAATCATGGGCAAGGGCGATGACAAGCCGGAACCGGCGGGCCTGATCGACGACCCGCAAGATTGACCATGCCCGGCACCTGATTTGGTGTAATCTGGCCCAAGTAATCCCCATAAGATCGCGGCAATGCCCATACCCAAGCATGCCTCCCTTCTGACGGTCACGGGCCGGATTCTGGCCCTGCTGGTCTGCGCCCTTTTCTGGGTATCGCCGGTTCTGGCCCAGGCGGCGGGCGAAGGCCTGCTGACACCCGTCAAGCTGCAGCTGAAATGGACACACCAGTTCCAGGGGGCGGGATTCTACATCGCGCTGGAGAAGGGATATTACCGGGAGGCCGGCCTGGATGTCCGCATCCTGGAGGGTGGGCCCACGATGGACGCGGCCCAGCGCGTCACCGATGGCGAGGCGGATTTCGGCGTGGGCAGCGCCGGCTTGCTGGTGGAACGGGTGAAGGGTCGGCCCGTGGTGGCCATGGCCGTCCTGTTACAGCATTCGCCCTTCGTCCTGCTGACCCGCACGGATACCGGCCCGCCGCATGTCCATGCCCTACCCGGCCACCGGCTGATGCTGGAAACCCATGCGGAGGAGTTGCTTGCCTATCTGGCGGTCGAACGCGTTCCAGAGGACAAGCTGACGGTACTGCCGCATAGCGGGTCAGTGGAGGCGCTGATCAAGGGGGAGGTCGATGCCGTGACGGCCTATACGACCAGCGAACCCTACGACCTGCGCGTGGCCGGCATCCCCTACCAGGTGTTTTCCCCGCGCGCGGCGGGCATTGATTTCTATGGCGATACCATCTTCACCTCCGAACGCATGGTGCGGGAGAACCCCGCCGTGGTGGAAGCCTTCCGGCGGGCCAGCCTGCGCGGCTGGCGGGACGCCCTGTCAAACCCCGACGCCGCCATCGACCTGATCCTGCGCACCTATGCGCCCGGCCTGGAACGGCCACGCCTGCTGTTCGAAGCGGATGAGATGGCGCGTCTGATGATGGCCGACATGGTGGAGGTCGGCTATATGCACGAGGGGCGCTGGCGGCATATCGCGCAGGGTTTCGCAGCGGCAGGGCTGGTGCCAGGCGATGTCGATCTGCGCGGCTTTCTCTATACCCCCGATCATCAGCCCGACCTGACATGGTTCTATGCGGCCTTTGCCGCGCTGGCCTGTATCACCCTGGCCGTCAGTCTGGTCACCGCGCGTTTCCGGAACCTGAACCAGCGCCTGCAGGCGGAGGTGGCGGAACGAACACGGCTGGAGGCGCATTTCCGGGAACTGGCTACCGTGGATGCCCTGACGGGCCTGCCCAACCGCCGCGCCTTTCTGGACAAGGCGCAGGCCGAACTGGCCCGCTCCCGGCTGACCGGCACGCCTTTGTCGCTGCTGATGCTGGATATCGACCATTTCAAATCGATCAATGACCGGTTCGGCCACGCCGCCGGCGATGCCAGCCTGATCGCCTTCCGCAGCGCCTGCCAGAAGGCATTGCGCGACCAGGATGTGATGGGCCGCATCGGCGGGGAGGAGTTTGCTGTCCTGCTGGGCGATACGGGGATCGCGGGTGCCCTGGCCGCCGCAGAACGGCTGCGCGCCTCGGTTGAGGGGATGGGAACGGATGTCGTGGACCCTTGCCTGCTGACCGTCAGCGTCGGCGTCGCCATGCTGGCCGAGGGCGAAGGGCTGGATCAGTTGCTCAACCGTGCCGACCGCGCCCTCTACACCGCCAAGATGGAAGGCCGCAACCGCGTGGTCATGGGGTAACCCATACCAGCGGCACGAAATCATGACCGATTGTCAAGATTTCATGCCCCTCAATCGCCGGCGGGCGCATCCGCGCCCTTGGCTACGCCGCGTGTGCGGCGCGGCGGCACTCGCCACCGTACTATCGGTCATAATTTATGACCGATAGTATCACGCCCCCAGCGGGGCCACCCCGATGAAACGGCCAGCATCCAATGCCGGCATAGGCCGGCCATAGAGGTAGCCCTGCAGGAAGCCGCAGCCCAGGCGTGACAGCTCGTCCGCCTGTTCATCCGTCTCCACCCCTTCGGCCACCACTTCCAGCGCCAGTTGCTGCGCCAGGGCCAGCATGGTGCGCAGGATGGTGCGGCTTTCAAACCGGTCGATCATGCTGGACACGAAGGCCCGGTCCACCTTCAGGAAGTCGAACGGCAGGGTCTGCAAGTAGGACAGGTTGGAATAGCCGGTACCGAAATCATCCATGCAGAGCCGGATGCCCAGGTCACGCAGGCCCGTCAGGATTTCCGCCGCATGCGCCGGATCGCCGATGATGGTGCTTTCCGTGACCTCCAGCTTCAGCAGGGTCGGATCGACGCCACTGTCGGCAATCACCTTGCGCACATTGTCCAGGAACCCCGGTTCCGACAATTGAGCGGCGGAGATATTGACGGAGACCCAGACGGGTCGGCCCGCGCGCCGGGTCCATTCCGCCGTCTGGACCGCCGCTTCCCGCATCACCCAGGTGCCGATGGGCACGATCAGACCTGTCTCCTCCGCCGTCGGGATGAAGGCGGCAGGAATGACGATCCCGCGTGACGGATGGTTCCAGCGCACCAGCGCCTCAAAGGCCACCACCTCCCGCGTCGCGGCATCGACGATGGGCTGGTAATAAAGCTCGAACTGCCCCTGCTTCAGGGCGGTGCCCAGCTCCATGGTCAGGCCCAGACGGCCACCTTCTTCCCGGTCAGCGCCGATCACCACCTCCTGCAGGCGGCCATAGGCGCGCTTGGAGGCCTGCATGCTCTCCTCCGCACGGGCCAACAGCTCTTCCCCATGCCGCCCGCCGCAATTGCACCAGGCAAGACCGGGGGAAGACATGGGATGCACCTCCCGGCCCGCCAGTATCGCCGGCTCGCTGACCGCCGTCACCACGGCCTGCACCATGTCACGGGCGGCGGAGAGAGCGGGCGCGCCGGGCAGCAGCAGGGCAAACTGATCCGCGCCCGTGCGCCCGCAGATGGCGCCAGGGCCAGCGGCAGCGGTAATACGATTGGCGGTCTTGACCAGCAGCCGGTCACCCGCCGCCACACCCAGTTCCTGGTTGATATCGCGGAAATGGCGCAGGTCGATGATGCCAACGGCCACGGTGTCGGCCTTGCCCGCCTGTATCTGCCCCAACCGCCCTTCAATGGCCTGGATGAAGCCAAGGCGGTTCAGAAGGCCCGTGGCGCGGTCATGGGTGCGGTCCTGGGACAGTTGCGCCACCAGCCGGGCATTTTCCAGACTGACGGCGACGGTGCGCGCGAACAGCGACAGGGTCCCCACATCAGGGTGCCGGCCCGGCGGCAGACGCGACAGGTGAAGGACAATAGCGGCCTCCCCAGACAGGGTGCTGGACAGCGCAAACCAGCCGTTCCCCCGCTCTGGCGCGCCGGAGGCAAGCGCCGCCGCCACCTGCTGCCCGATCTCCGCCGGCACCAGATGCGAAAGGGAGCCGGGCGTCATGGCC
>JAEMSB010000835.1 GCA_016463045.1 Niveispirillum sp. | reverse complement strand
GCCCCCGGCCGCAGCAGGCCTGCAATCGCCTCCGCCCCGATCTGCCGGGCCTGATCGGACAGGCCGGCACGGGTCAGATCGGTCAGGATGGTGGCGAGGTCGAAGGCCGGCGTACCCACGGCCCCGTCACTGCCCAGCGCGGTAACGGCGTCCAGCAGGACGGCTCCCTTCACCTGGCCCGGCGGGGCGCCGCCATCGGCCAGCGGCGGCAGCGGCGCATCCTTGCCACCATGCAGGGCGGTCAGCAGGATCAGCACTTCTTCCGCCTTGTCGCGGGCGGTATCCCCGCCCAGGTCGCGGACCCAGCGGGCGCGATCAAAGTCCGTCTCCCGCAGCAATCCATGGGCGGCGGCCAGCGGCCAGAGCCGGGCGAAGGCCCCTTCATCCTTCGACGCGTTGAAATCATCACGTGCCAGATTGATCCAGGGGCCGGCGGCGGTGGCCTCCCCCTGCAGCAGGTGCAGGCGGGCAACCAGCGGCGCGATGGACGCGAACCCGACCGTCAGGCGGAACTGCCGCGCCTCTTCCAGCAGCAGGGCACCATAGGCACCCGCCTGCTGTTCGGTGGAGCTGGCCAGCATCGCCACCTTGAACAGCCCGGCCTTGGCGGCAGGCGTCGGTTCGGCGCGCAGGGCCTTCAGCAATTGGGCCCGCAACAGCGGCGTCGGCTTCTTGGCGGCGGCGACGGTCAGGGCCTTGGGATCGGCATCGGCCACCGCCTCATAGACCGACAGCAGGCCAGGACCGTCCAGTCCGCCCAAAGCGACGGCGCGTTCGGCGGCGGCCAGACGCTGCGGCACCGGCAGGGTGCCAAGCCGCGCCAAGGCGGCCAGCGGGCCGGCGCCGCTGATCTTGGTCTCCGGCGGGAAGGGCCGGCCTGACACAAGGATCAAGGCCAACTGCGTGGGCGTGGGTTCCAGAACGCCCTTCACGGGCGTCTTCACCGCGTTGGCGGCCCCTTCGGCCAGCCGCGCGAACAGGTCGTCCTTGTCGCCCTGTTCGCGCATCAGGTCCAGGCCCAGAAAGACGCCATCCATCTGTCCATTGGCGATCTGGCAGACGATCTGCCATTTCTGCCAGACGGGATGCTGGAACCGCGACAGCAGGCCCGGTACCTGATCACAGGCCGATTGCCGGTCACCCGCGAAGAAGCGCATCTCCAGCCAGGCCAGCGCCGCCCCTTCATCCTCCAGCACGGCAGGGGCGACATTGCGCAGGGCATCGGCCCCGTCGGCATCGCCGATGCGCAGCAGCGCCTCGGTCCGTAGGGCCGCGAAATTCCGGGTCTTTTCCCCCGCACCCAAGCCGTCGGCACTGGTCAGCAGCAGGCTGCTGGTCATGGCGCGCAGCGCGGGGCTGGTCAGGCCGGCGGGGATGCCAGCCACCAGCGCCTCCACATCGGCGCGCGGCAGCCCGTGCCAGAGGTCGGGCGGCAGGCCGCCATTGTCGGGGCCCAGGGTACCGGCCAGTTCGGGGTCCTGCGCCTTCAACTCCTCCACCATCACGCCCTTGGGCGAGCGGGCATCGGCGGTGGGGGCCGCCGCTGCATCCGGACTGGCGGCGGCATCGGGGCCGGCGGCATCGGGCGCGGGTGCCGGGTCCGTG
>JAEMSB010000311.1 GCA_016463045.1 Niveispirillum sp. | reverse complement strand
CAGCCAGGCCAGATACAGCGTGATGGAAATGGGGGCGGTGACTAGGATGCCCGTGAACAGATAAGCCTTCAGCCGGGCCGCCAGCGTCAGGTGCAGGCCCGCAAACCGCGTCCGGCCCCGCCGTTCTTCCCCGCCATCGGTTCCGCTCATGCTGGTCCCCATCCGCCGTTGCTGCAAAAACAAGGATGTAACCGTAGCGGTTTGCAGGCGAACGGCCTAGATATACATTCCAATGACCGTATCCCAAGCCCGGATAGACGACGTGAGCGACGCCCATAACGCCAATCTCGATCGGATCGAACTGCTGCAGAGCCTGACGGCGGAGGCGCGTGCCACCATCGCGCGCCAGTGCAGCTGGCGCCACTTCCATCCCCATGAACAGATCGTGGACCGGTCGTCCGACAGCCGCGATGTCTGTCTGATCGTGGAAGGGCGGGTCCGCGTCGTGAACTATTCCCTGTCGGGGCGCGAGATCACCTTCGATGATATCGATGCCGGTGGTTATCTGGGCGAATTGTCGGCCATCGACGGCGGCCCCCGGTCGGCCAGCATCGTGGCGCTGACCGAAACGCAGGTCGCCTTCATGTCGCCGCGCCTGTTCCTGGAGACGGCGACCAACCATCCGGGCGTGGCCGCCAAGGTCATGCACCGCCTGACCCAGATCGTGCGCGCCTCCACGGGCCGCATCATGGATCTGTCCACCCTGGGCGCCAATAACCGCGTGCATGCTGAATTGCTACGCCTGGCCAAGGCTGGCTTGCGCCCGGACGGCAAGGCCGAAATCACGCCCGTGCCCATCCATTCCGACATCGCGTCGCGTGTGTCGACCACGCGTGAGACGGTGGCGCGCGTGATGAGCGACCTGTCGCGCGACAATATCGTCATCCGCCAGGGCAACAGTCTGGTTGTTCCGGACTTTGAGCGGCTGGAGGAAATGGTGGAAGAGGTGCGCGGGGACTGAGGGGCAGCATCCCGCCCCACGCAAGGGGCCGGAATATGAAATTTGCTGAGTGTAGCCTTTCGGACACGTTTTTCGCTTTTCAAACGGCTCGTGAAGGGCTATAAGAAAGTGACTTGACCGTTGCATAAGGGCAACGGTCAGGGACTTTACCTCCTTATGAGGCTCCCTTCATCTCTGGCCGGCTGCGTCTCGCAGCCGGCTTTCTTTTTGGCTGAGGCGCTGATTATGCGCCTGTGACTGGCGCTGCGCAATGGCATAGCCGTAGGTCAGGGCTCGCCGCTGGCTCGACCTGACCTACGCGTCAAAAACTGGCTTCCGATCCCAGCAGCACCGACAGTTTCGGCGTCACGCCCCATTCGGCCACCAGGGTCCGGTATTCCTCGATCAGCTTTGCGTCTGCTTTCGCACCCGTATGGACGGCGCGCAGCAGGGTATTGCGAGGGGTGTGTTCGGAGGGGACGAACTCGATAATCTCCGTCCGGTACCCAGCCTGACGCATCAGGCTGGCGCGCAGGGCGTCGGTCATGACATCGGCGAAGCGTTCGCGCAGGATGCCGTGGCGGGTTAGCAGACCATAGGCGGCGGGCGGTTCGCCGGCGCGCAACTGCCTTTGCAGGTCATGGTGGCAGCAGGGTGCAGCCAGCACATACTTGGCGCCCCATGCAACGGCACGGGCCAGGGCATCGTCGGTGGCCGTATCGCAGGCATGCAGGGCCAGCACGATATCGGCACCATCCACGGGCGCCTCGGCAATTGTTCCTTCCATGAAGCGCAACCCGTCCCAGCCCAGGCTCTGTGCCAGTTCGGTATTGCGTTCGCGCGCCTGCCGCTTGGTATCCACGCCCGTGAATTCCACGGCCAGCCCCCGCACATGCGACAGGAAGCGGTAGGCCGCGAAGGTCAGATAGGCATTGCCGCAGCCCAGATCGACCACCCGCAGCGGGCGGTCTTCGGGCAGGTCGGCCCCCTTCAGTACGGCATCCAGAGCGCGGATGAATTCCTCCACCTGCCGGTACTTGTCCTGGCGTGTGGGCTTGATCCGGCCCTCGGCATCGGCAATGCCGACGGCGCGCCAGAAGGGATCTGCGGGGTCCAGCAGGCGCGGCTTGGCCCGGTCATGGTCCAACGCTCGTTCCTTGGGCGCGGCGGCGGCCGTACGGCTGACCATCGCCTCCCCCTTCTTGGTGATGCGCAGCTGCACTGTGGCGTCCAGCGTTTCGACATGCCAGTTGCCAAGCCCCAGGGCCAGCAGCGCGTCTACGGCCTGTTCGGCGGAGGGGCCAAAGGCGGCGTTGCTGGTATGGGCCTGCCGGTCATCATAGGCGACGGTCTGCAAATGCGCGCCGGCCTTCAGGGCCACGGGCCGCAGTTCGACCCGGCGCCACGGTGGCGACATGTTGCGCATGCGCCCGCTGGCCACGGCGCGCACCAGACTGTCCCCGTTCAGCAGCAGGGTACGGATTTCGGCAAGGGCGGGGGCAAGGGGGCTGGCCATGTGACATTTCCAGGAAAGGGCGCTGGAGGGCGACCATAAGCCGGCACGCCGCCCCCGCAAACCACCCAAAACGCGGCTCTGGCCTCCGTTAGCGGGCGATCATTTCAGGTCGCCCAACCCATAGCGCGCCAGCAGCTTCTTCAATTCGCCGGATTGCCGCATTTGCCGCACCTTGGCATCCACCAGGCCGACATAGGTCTTTGCATCGGGATCGGCGGCGGTGAAACCGATGGAAACCAACGTCGGTACGCCCAGCGGCGTATAGTCGAACAGGCCTTGCAAGCCGTTGGTTTCCACCAGATAGTCGATGACATTTACATCCTCGATGATGGCATCGACCTTGCCGTCGGTGAGCAGCTTCACCAGATCCTGGGTGAGGTTGTCGCCCTTGACGCCGACCATCCGCGCCTCGGCCTTGTGCGCGTCGATATAGGCATTGATGCTGTCTTCATAAAAATACTCGTCCCCAAAGGCGACGCGCAGACCATCCAACGCCTTCACGCCCTTGCCTACCGGTGCCTTGCCCTTGAGCGTGACCAGCATGGTCTGTGTGTTGCCAAGGCTTTCCGTTGGATAGATCAACTTTGGCGCTTCTTCTGCCGAGGCACCGACGGCGGCGGTGATCTTGCCCGCCTCTGCCATTTCCAGCGCACCCTTCCAATCCATCAAGCGGTAATCGACCTTGTGGCCTGCCTCTGACAGGGCCAGCGTCGCAATCTCAACCAGATAGCCGGGGGTTTTGCCTGGTTCGCAATTGTATGGGCACCAGGCGTCGGCCCGCAGGGTCAGCTCCTTGGACAGCGCTGTCGGGGCGGCCAAAAGAAGGAGGGCTGCGAGAACGGAAAGGCGGCGCGATCGCATCGCGGTTTACTCCGGAAACAGAAGGAGGAATTTTGAGCAGACGTTATGATGCGAAACTATCCTAAAACACAGATGAAACTGCAATCTGCTCGCAATACAATCGATTGCAACTCGACGAATGTTGGTCATCCGATTGTGTCACACATAGCCCGTGCCATCCGGCATGACGCTCTGGTCAGCGGTTGGGTAGGTTTCTCTGTGAGCTGTCAGGTACATAGGCGGGGCGGTCCATCTGCATCGTGTCGCCATTGCGCACATACCAGCCGCGGCCATGCGTACGGCCGATCAGCTTCATGGCCGGCGTGTCCAGGTGATGGTTCTCGGCGTCCAGCACGAACCGGTCGGCCACATGCGCCACCAGCACCTCGCCCAGGATCAGTGTCTGGCGCGGGCCGGTCTCGATGACGCTGTGGCGGCGGCATTCGAAACTGGCAGGCGCGCTGGCGATCAATGGCGCGGCGATCACGCTGGCCGGCAGGGTTTCAATCCCGGCATAGGACAGTTCATCCACCTCCGGCGGGGCGTCAGCCGAACAGCGGTTCATGCGTTCAGCGTCATCTTCGGACACCAGATTGACGGTGAATTCGGCGGTGGCCAGGATATTGGCCGCCGTATCCTTCAGTCGCCCGTCGGGCCGATGCATCAGGCCCAGCGCCAGTAGGGGCGGATCATCGCCCACCATGTTGAAAAAGCTGAACGGGGCGGCATTGCGCACGCCATCGGCGGACACGGACGTCACCCAGGCGATGGGACGCGGGGTGATGGTAGCGGTCATGATCTTGTACCGCGCCGATGGCGGCAGGGCGCGCAGGTCAAAGCGCATGGGGCAGGGTCCTTGAAAGGCCAATCTTACCCGTCAGTTAGGACCGGCCACCGCAGCACGGCAAGGGGGCGGGCACGCAACCCAGGGGCCATGTTTTTTCGGAAGACGCTCAAAATACCTGACAGGATATGTCAGTTATTGGCCCGTAGAAAGGGGAGGCACGTCAACAAAGGCACCCTGTCATGACCATGGAAGTTAATTGCATCGCCAGCCGCCGCAACCTGCTGACCGCCGCCGCCGGTGCGGCCCTGACCCCCGGTCTGGGGCCGGCAACGGCATCCACGCCCTTGCCCACGGGTGCCGGTCGCGGCGATTTCGATTTTTTTACGGGCACCTGGAATGTGCGACACCGCAAGCTGAACGGGCGGCTGGTCGGGTCCACCGACTGGCAGGAATTCACCGGCACGTCGGAGGTGCGGTCACTGATGGCGGGTCTGGCCAATTGCGACGACAATGTTCTGAACGATCCCAACGGGACCTATCGCGCCGTAACCTTCCGCCGTGTGGACCCCGATACCGGCCTTTGGAACATCTGGTGGTTCGATGGACGCCATGGCGAGGTCGGCGCACCCATGGAAGGCCGTTTTCAGGACGGGGTGGGCACCTTCCTGGCCGATGATACGCTGGCCGGAAGGCCCATCAAGGTGCGCTTCATCTGGTCCCACATCACCCCCACCAGCGCCCGCTGGGAACAAGCCTTCTCCCCCGACGGGGGAGAGACCTGGGAGGTGAACTGGTACATGCGGTTTGAGCGGGTGGATTGATCAGGCCGCTTCCGGCTTGGCGTGCCGTTCGTAAAGGAAGCGCAGGACCGATGCCCGGTAGCCGATGTAACGGGTATCATCCGACAGGTCCAGGCGGCGGCGCGGGCGGGGCAGGTCAACCTCCAGCACCTCCCCGATGGTGGCGGACGGGCCGTTGGTCATCATCACGATGCGGTCGGACAGCAGAACCGCCTCATCTACATCATGGGTGATCATGATGATGGTGCTGTTCAGGCGGGTCTGGATTTCCATGACCGTGTCCTGCAGATGCGCGCGGGTCAGGGCGTCCAGCGCCCCGAACGGTTCATCCATCAACAGAACTTTGGGCTCCATGGCCAGCGCGCGGGCGATGCCCACGCGCTGTTTCATGCCACCCGACAGTTCATCCGGGCGCTTATCCACGGCATGGTCCATATGGACCAGACGCAAGTTGTGCAAGGTCCAGTCATGCCGTTCCGCCGCTGACTTGGCAGACCCGAACACCTTGTCCACGGCGAGGCGTACATTCTGATACGCTGTCAGCCAGGGCAGCAGGGAATGGTTCTGGAACACCACGGCCCGGTCTGGGCCGGGGCTGTTCACCTCCTGCCCGTCCAGGATGACGCCACCCTTGCTGGCCCGCGTCAGGCCCGCGACGATGTTCAGCAAGGTGGACTTGCCGCATCCGGAATGGCCGATGATGGAGACATACTGGCCGCGCTCAATGGCGAGGTTCACATCCGTCACAGCGTGGAACGTGCGGCCAGCGACCGTGAAATCCATGCCGACATTTTCAAGTGACAGGTAGGGATGGGTCATTGGTCATACTCCTCAGCTAACCTTGCGACCAGCGATGCGGTTGCCGATCACGGTTATGACGCGGTCCAGGATGAAACCGACCAGCCCGACATAGACCAGGGCCAGGATGATCTCGCTCATCAGCGAACTGTTCCAGGCATCCCAGATGAAGAAGCCGATACCGACCCCGCCGATCAGCATTTCCGCCGCCACGATGGCGAGCCACGACAGGCCGATGCCGATGCGCAGGCCGGTGAAGATGTAGGGCGCCG
>JAEMSB010000834.1 GCA_016463045.1 Niveispirillum sp. | reverse complement strand
GGTTGCGGGGTGGGGGCCGGGGCCGGTACGCTGCCAGGGCTGGCGCACCCCGCCAGCAGCCCGACGCAGGCCGCCAGCGTCACCAGCCACGACGCCCCGCGCCGATCTTCCATCCCACGCATTCGGAACCCCTTCCCTTTGACGTCACCCAGCATGGACGACCAACCCGACCAAGACGCCGACCTGGACGGGGAATTCCCCGAGGAAGGCGATGATGATGTGGTGCCGCAGCCTAGCGGCAGCAGCGCCATCCGTAAACCTGGGGCGGGGCTTTACATCGTCGCCACCCCCATCGGCAATGCCGGCGACATCAGCTTGCGCGCGCTCGACATCCTGCGCGGTGTCGATGCCATCGCGTGCGAGGATACCCGCGTCACCGGTAAATTGCTGCGCCGATACGGCATCCGCACCCGTATGCTGCCCTATCATGACCATAACGCGGCGAAGATGCGGCCGGTCCTGCTGGACAAGGTGGCCAACGGACAGGCCATTGCGCTGGTGTCGGATGCCGGCACCCCGCTGGTCAGCGATCCTGGATTCAAGCTGGTGCGGGAGGCGAAGGACAGGGGCCTTTCCCTAACCCATCTGCCTGGCGCCAATGCTGCCATCACGGCCCTGGTCCTGTCGGGCCTGCCCAGCGACCGGTTCCTGTTTGGCGGCTTTCTGCCTGCCAAATCGGCGGCGCGGCGGACGGAGCTGGAGCTGTTCCGCACCCTGCCCGCCACCCTGATCTTCTATGAATCGGCCCAGCGTCTGGCCGAGATGCTGGCCGATGTGGCCGTCAGCCTGGGCAACCGCGAGGTGGCGGTGGCGCGGGAGTTGACCAAGCTGTTCGAGGAGGTGCGGCGGGGTCCGGCATCCGACCTGTCCGCACACTACACCGGAAAGGGACCGCCCAAGGGCGAGGTGGTGGTGGTCATCGGCCCGCCCGCCGAAGGGGCCGCTGCCAGCGACGCCGCCGATATGGACAGCCTGCTGAAACAGGCCCTGTCCGGCGGAATGAGCGTGCGGGACGCCGCCGCTCATGTCGCCACCATCACGGGCCAGCCCAAGAAACAGGTCTATGCGCGGGCCCTGCAACTGGGGACGGGGGGCGATGGCGCGGGCCCGTGACCAGCTTGACCGCCGCCGCGCCGAACGGCTGGGCCGCATCGCCGAATGGCTGTGCTGTCTGGTCCTGTGGCTGAAGGGCTATCGTATCCTGGCCACGCGCCTGCGCCTGCCCATGGGCGAGATCGACATCATCGCCACCAAGCGCAACGTGCTGGCCGTGGTGGAGGTGAAGGCCCGGCGGAACATGGTCCTGGCCCTGTCCTCCCTGCCGCGCACCAGCTGGCGGCGGCGTTATGCAGCCATCAGCCAGTTCGTGGCCCACCGCCCGCATCTGGCCCATTACGCCATCCGCTTTGACCTGATGGCCGTCCTGCCCCGGCGTCTCCCCCGGCATGTGAAGGATGTGTGGCGGGCGGAGGGGCCGTAACTTACGAGACTCGCCGCAGCCGCGCCGCGAAGAACCCATCCATGCCGCCGATCTCGGCCAGATGGCCCGGCGTGCAACGCACATAGCCGTCAGCCGTGATCAGGTCCGAAAGCCCCCCGACCTCGTCAGCC
>JAEMSB010000833.1 GCA_016463045.1 Niveispirillum sp. | reverse complement strand
GTCCGTCATTCTGGGCGTAAAGCGTGCTGGCAACAGCCGTGGAACTGTTGAGCGGACATCAGCCCGCTTAAAGGCAGCTCAGCGCCGCAGCACCACAGCCGCCGACGCCACGCCGAAACCCAACGCGATCAGCACCACCGCAAAGCAGATCCATAGAACGGCCCGTACCTCCCCCAGTGAGGCGGTCACATAGGCCTGATACTGCAGAATGATCGGGTCGTTGGTGCGGGCGGCGGGGATTTCATTGGCCAGGACCTTTTCCTGCTGTACGCGCCAGTTGGCATCGATACCTTCACGCGCCTGCACCGATTGCGCCACAGCCTGCACCCCGTCGGCCAGTGCTGCGTGGGTTTCGCGAATACGCTTAGCCTTCTCCGGATCGACAGGGTCAAGGGCGGTACCCAGCCGGTCAGCCTGCTGACGGAATTCCGGCACACGGGCCTCCAGCCGCGCGCCCGTCTTCTCCCGCGTTCCTTCGTCGAAGATCAGCAGCAGTACATCACGCTGCAGGGCGCGGCTGGTGGAACGCAGTTCGGTCGCGGCAGACAGCACTTCCTGCGCATGGTCCAGCCCCCGCAGGGTGGGCCGGACCAGCAACAGGCCCACAACCACCAGGGCCACCAGGACCGGCACAAGCCCCGCCGCGAAAGCCGGCAGCAACCGCCCACGCGGTGTTTCAAGATCCCAGATGGCCTTGGTCATCAACTCAACTCCTGAATATCAATTATCGTTTCAGCCGATCCAGCCAAGATCGGCGGATGTGAAGATACGTCCTTCGGCAAGACCCCAACCCAGAATATGGACCAACGGGTTGACGCCCGCCGCAGCGATATCCGTGTGGCGCTCCAGATAGGCGCTAACATCGAAGGCCGCCGACGGGTCCCGCCCCTCGCGCCAGCCATAGGTCATGAAATGCTCCATGGCCGTCATGCCGCCCGCCGCGACGACGGCAGCGACATCGGGATTCTGCTTCAGATACCAGTTGGTATCGAACAGGGCCGTGGTGCTGCGCCCTTCCTTCTGGCCGTAATACTGATAATGCTGCCAGCCGCTGGCGAAGACGCCCGACGTCACTGCCGCCGCCACATCGGGATTAACGGCCAGATAGCCCTGTTCGCTGAAGCCCAGCGGCAGATTGGCGGAGACCGCCTGTTCCATTACCGTCAGCAACAGGACGCGGTCGGACAGGTACAAAAATTCAACATTGGCCAGTTCGCTGACCACCGGATCGCCCCAGGCCTTCACGCCCATCGCGACAGAACCGTTGGCCATGCGCGCCAGATACAACTGATCCAGGGTCGTGTTCAGGCCCACCGCATCCACGCCGGACCCGCCATCCAGCACGTCCGGCCCACCGCCACCGACCAGCCGGTCGTCACCGGCCCCACCGCGCAACGTGTCGCCATAGGCAGAGCCGACCAGCAGGTCGTTGCCAGAGGTGCCCGCCGGAATGTCGGTGGTGCGGTATCCGATACCCCAGCCCGTGGAGATGAAGCGCGACAGATCGAAATTGCCGGTCAGGGTGACAGACGCATCAAAGCCGGCCTTGCTGTCCAGCCCCACATAGACGCGCACGCCACCGGCAACGGCCTGCACATGCGCCTGACCATCCAGA
>JAEMSB010000832.1 GCA_016463045.1 Niveispirillum sp. | reverse complement strand
CGGCACCCTGATCACGCTGGACCGGATGACGGGCCTGATCAGCCATGACAAGGTCAACAGCACAGCGGTGGCCTGGGGTGGTACAAGGCTGGCCGATCTGGGCGCTGCATTGGCCGGGATCGGGCAGGAAATGCCGAACCTGCCCGATATCAACAAGCAATCGCTGGCCGGTGCCACCGCCACGGGTACCCATGGTACCGGCGCCACCCTGCCCGCGCTGCACGGCAATATCACGGCCCTGCGTCTGGTCACCGGGCGTGGTGACATTCTTGATTGCGATGTCGCACATAACGCGGAGTTGTTCCACGCGGCCCGGCTGGGCCTGGGTGCCTTCGGCATTGTCACGCAGGTGACCTTGCAGAACAGCCCGTTAAAGCGGGTGGAGCGGAATGTCTGGCTACAACCGCTGGAGCAGACATTGGCCGATTGGCCCCGCCTGCATCAGGCCCATCGCAATATCGAATTCTACTACCTGCCTTTCACCGATATGACCGCCGTCATCACCCATGACGAAACGGATGCGCCGGCCACGGTACGCCCGCCCGCGCAGGATAATGAGGCCCTGCTGGACCTTAAAAAGCTGCGCGACTGGCTTGGCTGGTCGCCGACCCTGCGCCGACGTGTGGCACGGCAGGTCATGTCGGGTCTGGAGCCGGAACGGGTGGTGGATGAAAGCTGGCGGCTGCTGTCCAACGAACGGCCCGTGCGCTTCAACGAGATGGAATTCCACCTGCCGCTGGAAGCGCAGATTGAGGCGTTGAAAGAGGTGATTGCCGCCATTGAGGGGCAGCGCAACGATGTGTTCTTCCCCATCGAGGCGCGGGTGGTCGCCCCCGACGATGCCTGGCTGTCGCCCTTTCAGGGCCGGATGACGGGGTCCATCGCCGTCCATGCCTATTACAAGGATCAGTATGATTTCCTGTATCAGCTTGTGGAGCCGATCCTGCGCCGGCATGGCGGGCGGCCACATTGGGGCAAGCTGAACAGCCTGAAACGCGCCGATTTCGCCGCCCTTTACCCCAGGTTCAACGATGCCGCCGACCTGCGCCGGCAGATGGACCCGGAGGGGCGGTTCCTGAATGATTATCTGCGCGGGGTGTTCGCCGATGCCTGAAGCGCCCGCCGCCTATTTCGCATCCCTGTCCACGGCGTTGGACCGTGCCCGGATTGCTGAACCGGTGCTGATCCTGGACCGGTCACGGCTGGATGCGAATATCAGGGCGGTGGCAGATACGCTGCGTGGTGCGGCGGCGGTGCGGCTGGTGGTGAAGTCACTGCCCTGCGCGCCGCTGCTGCGCCACCTGTCCACATCGCTGAACAGCAACCGTACCATGGTTTTCAACCGGGCCATGCTGCTGTCGATGCGGGATGTTGATCCGACGTCGGATATCCTGTTGGGCAAGCCGCTGCCGGTAGGCGCTGCCCGTGCCTATTATGACGAAGCCGGGATCGACGGGCCTGGCCCGCGTTGGCTGATCGACAGTGTGGATCGACTGGAGCAGTACGCCGCCCTTGCCCGCAGCCTGGGAATTACGCTGGACGCGGCGGTGGAGGTGGATGTCGGCCTGCATCGCGGCGGCGTGGCGGGGCCGGCGGCCCTGGCCGGTCTTCTGGAC
>JAEMSB010000831.1 GCA_016463045.1 Niveispirillum sp. | reverse complement strand
CCATGCTGGCCGCGCGCAAGGCCAAGGGTGAGGTGGAGGAGATGGCCAAGAAACAGGCGCGTGAGCAGTACCGCGCCGATATCGCGATCCGCACCCGTCTGGCCGCCGGCAGCGACACCCCGTTGCAGGAACGGCTGGTACAGTTCTGGTCGAACCATTTCACGATATCGACCCAGCGCCCCGTGATCGCCCCCCTGGGGCTGGCCTATGAGAAGGAGGCCATCCGTCCCCATATTCTGGGTGACTTTCGCGACATGGCGCGGGCCGCCATCCTGCACCCGGCCATGCTGATCTATCTGGACAATGCCCAGTCGATCGGGCCGGACAGCAAGGCCGGGCAGAAACGCGACAAGGGCCTGAACGAGAATCTGGGGCGGGAGGCGCTGGAACTGCATCTGCTGGGCGTCGATGGCGGATATCATCAGGATGATGTGCGGGCCATGGCCCTGGTCCTGACGGGCTGGACCCTGGATGAAGAACGCGGCACCGCCACCTTCGCCCCGCGCCGGCATCAGCCGGGGGAGAAGGTCCTGCTGGGTCAGCGCATCCCGGAAAGCGGGATATCGGAAGCCGCCGCCGCCATCGACATGCTGTGCGCCCACCCCGCCACCGCCAACCATGTGGCACACAAGCTGGCCCGGCATTTCATCGCCGATGATCCGCCGCCCACCGCCGTCACCGCGCTGGCCAAGGCCTTCCGCGACAGCCGGGGCGATCTGGCCCATGTCACGGCGACGCTGGTGAAGATGGATGCCGCCTGGGCACAGCCGCTGTCCAAGATGCGCAGCCCCAATGATTTCATCACCGCCACCCTGCGCGCCAGCGCGGTGGAGATACCGGATGACCGGATCGTCAATGCGATGAACCTGCTGGGCCAGATGCCCTTTGCCGCCCCCTCGCCCGCCGGCTGGCCCGACAAGGCAGCCGACTGGACGGGGCCGGATGCCATCCTGCGCCGCATCGACTGGTCGCTGGCCTTCGGACAGCGGCTGGGCGCAAAGCTGGACGCCCGCGCCTTTGTCGACACGGCGCTTGGCGATCTGGCAGACGAGGGCCTGCGTCAGGCCGTGGCCCGCGCACCCAGCCCGGCAGAGGCGCTGGGTCTGGTTCTGTCTTCTCCCGCCTTTCAACGGAGGTGATCATGATGCTGCATCGCCGTCATTTCATCGCCACCGCCGGGGCCGCCGGTCTTCTGGCAGCCTCCTCCCCGCGCCTGTCGCTGGCCGCGGCAGGCACCGACCGGCGGCTTGTGCTGATTGTGCTGCGCGGGGCCATGGATGGGCTGGGGGCCGTCGTGCCCTATGCCGATCCGGATTACCGGTCGGTGCGCGGCACGCTGGCCCTGGCCGAACCGGGACAGGAAGGCGGGGTTCTGGACCTGGATGGCCGTTTCGGCCTGCACCCGGCGCTGGCCGCCTTGCATGAATGGTGGGGGCAGAAGCAGCTTCTGGCCGTCCACGCCATCGCCACCCCCTATCGCGACCGCAGCCATTTTGATGCGCAGGACCTGCTGGATACCGGCGGTATCCGGGCCGGCGATGACAGCGGCTGGCTGAACCGCGCTCTGGCCCGCCTGGATGGCGGGGGCAAGGGGTTGGGCCTCTCGCTGGGCCAGGGGG
>JAEMSB010000830.1 GCA_016463045.1 Niveispirillum sp. | reverse complement strand
CCCTGATGGAGGAACCCGATGTCCCTGGCCGCGACGATCCCTGAAACCGCCCGCCCCGATCCCACCACCGCCAAACGCTGGCTGGGCCGGGCGGGGATGGCATGGCTGCTGGTCGCCCTTGCCGGGCAGATGATCTTCGCCCTGTATGTCGCCGTCATCTATGGCGGCGTGCTGACCGGTGGCGGGTATGAAAGCTGGAACCGGTCCCCGGCGCAGGCGTACCGACCCGGCGATGGGTTCGGGAACCTGATATTTGGTCTGCATGCCATTTTCAGCATCGTGATCATTGCCGGCGGTGTGGCGCAGCTGATCCCGACCCTGCGGCAACGGATGCCGGCATTTCACCGCTGGACGGGACGGACCTATATGGTCTCGGCGGCGATCCTGTCGCTGGGCGGGATCGCGCTGATCGCCTGGCGCGGCACGGTCGGCAATGGCATCATGCATGCTGGCACCATCAGCAACGGTATCGCCATTCTGATCTGTGCCGGCATGGCCTGGATGCTGGCGCGGCGGCGGCAGTTTGATGCCCATCGCCGTTGGGCGCTGCGCCTGTTTCTCTGCGTGTCGGGTGTGTGGTTCTTCCGCGTCGGCCTGATGGCCTGGCTGTTGACCTTCCGCGCGCCTGTAGGCTTCGATCCGAAAAGCTTCACGGGGCCGTTCCTGGAATTCCTGTCCTTCGCGCAATATCTGCTACCGTTGGCGGTGTTGCAGCTCTATCTCCACGCCATGGACCGGGGCGGGGCCGTGCTGCGCTGGGGCATGGCTGGGCTATTGACTGTGCTGGCACTGATCACGGCCTTTGGTATCTTCGGTGCCACCATGGGCATGTGGCTGCCCCGGCTGTGACAAGGGGCGACGGGAAGGACGGGTGGATGGACGCGACAGCCGGCAGTATCGGGCACAGGCTGCTGGCCATCATCCATTGGCGCCGGCTGCGGGCGGCGGCGGTCCTGGCCGGCGTCTTTTCCTTGCTGCTGCTGCCGGCCTGGGAGAACCATGTCTGGGTCCTGCTGCTGCGGATGTTTGTTGTCTGCCTGATGTGCGTGCTGGCCTTCGGCTTCTGGGAACGGTTTCCCCGCCGCCTGCCCCGCTGGATCGCGCGCTGGGTGGTGCAGGTGCTGGCCGTCGCCCTGACCGTGCCGCCCACCATGGTCACGCTCTATGTGCTGACCGGGCCGGAGGTGGGGCCGGCCCTGTGGCAGGATAAGCCGCGCCTGCAATCGCTGTTCATCATGATCGTCCTGGGCCTGCTGATCGGGCCCTGGGTGGCGCTTGGCGCGCTGGTACGACAGCGGGAAGCCATGGCCCGCCATCAGGCCCTGTCCTTTGCCCTGGAACGCAGTGAGCTGGAACGCCGCGCCACCGATGCACGCCTCGCCCTGATGCAGGCACAGGTGCAGCCGCATTTCCTGTTCAACACGCTGGCCAATGTCCGGGCCTTGGTCGAAACCGGCTCCCCGCAGGCCCTGCCCGTGCTGGACAGCCTGATTGCCTATCTGCGTGCCGCCGTGCCCCGCCTGAACGCCGCCATGGGCACGCTTGGGGATGAGATGGGGCTGGTCCGGGCCTATCTGGACATCATGGTCATGCGCATGCCCGACCGCCTATCCTTCCAC
>JAEMSB010000310.1 GCA_016463045.1 Niveispirillum sp. | reverse complement strand
ACGGCCAGCCCTGCCTTCATGCAGCGTCATTGTCCCGATGGGGTGACGGCAGAGGCGCTGGAGCACGCCCCCTGCCTGACCTTCAACGCCAAGGACCGGTTGCAGGCACAATGGCTGCGCCGGGCGGGGATGGAGGGGGCGGTGCCCACCCATTGGCTGCCCTCGTCCCAGGCCTTCATCGATGCGGCCCTGGCGGGAGTCGGGTGGGGCATGAACCCGTTACCCCTGGCGGTAGCGCATCTGGCGGCGGGCCGACTGGTGGAGGTACTGCCGGGTCAGGGGCTGGACGTGCCCCTGTTCTGGCAGCGCAGCCGCATGCCCAGCGCCAACCTGTCACGCCTGACCAAGGCCGTGCAACGGGCGGCGGCGGGCGTACTTATTCCATAAGGGATGGCCCTGCCCGCCCATTTCATGCGAAAGCTACCGCCGGTCGGCAGTTCACCCAGGCGTCGCCAGCCCTTCAAGGGGCCGCTAAACCTGCCTTCTCAATGTTTATCGACCGTCACACCCCAAGGGCGTGCCGCGTCGGCAAGATGGCGACCACCGACGGTTCCAACAAGGATCAAGGCGTGCCGTGAAACGGGATGTTGACCCATGTCGAAGCAGGAATTGCCTTTTCAGGTCGCCGATATCGGTGCCCTGGCCAAGTCACTGAAATCACAACTGGAAGCGCATGAGGGCCGGGCCGGCCATGTGCAGCTTCTGAACATGCTGGCGCGCGGCGCCGGCTATCGCAATTTCCAGCATTACCGGGCGCAGGCAGCGGCGCTTGACCAGTTGGAGAACCCGACGCCCACCGCCCCGACGGTGGCGATTGACCATGCACGCGTGCGCCGGCTGATGCGGCATTTCGATGATGCCGGACAGTTGATCCGCTGGCCCAACAAGTTCAACGAACAGGCCACCTGCCTGTGGGTGATCTGGTCGCGCCTGCCGCCACGCGACAGTATGACGGAACAGCAGATCAGCCGGAAACTGAACGAGATGCACAGCTTCCGCGACTTTGCCCTGCTGCGCCGCGAACTGGTGGAACAGGGGCTGGTCAGCCGTACCGCCGATTGCCGCGATTATCGCCGCATCGAACGGGAGCCGCCTCTCGACGCCCTGGCCCTGATCCGGTATCTGGCACAGCGCAAACCCCAATAAACAAAAAGGGGCGCCCCAGGGAGCGCCCCTTTTCACTGCAACCTTGCCCAGGCTCAGCCCAGGGTGCGCACGTCCGTCAGGTGGCCCTTGATGGCGGCGGCGGCGGCCATGGCGGGGCTGACCAGATGAGTGCGGCCACCGGGGCCCTGGCGGCTTTCGAAATTGCGGTTCGACGTGCTGGCGCAGCGTTCGCCGGGCTTCAGCTTGTCGTCATTCATGGCCAGGCACATGGAGCAGCCCGGCTCACGCCAATCAAAGCCGGCTTCGGTGAAGATCGTGTGCAGGCCTTCTTCCTCGGCCTGCTTCTTCACCAGACCGGAGCCGGGGACGACCATGGCGTAGACGCCATCGGCCACCTTGCGGCCCTTGGCCACGTCGGCGGCGGCGCGCAGATCCTCAATACGACTGTTGGTGCAGGAACCGATGAACACCTTCTGCACCGGCACCTGCGACAGCGGCGTGCCCGGCGTCAGGCCCATATAGGCCAGCGAACGCTCGACAGCCTTGGCCTTGTGCGGGTCCTTGAAGTCCGCCGGGCTGGGCACGTTGGCGGTGATCGGGGCCACGTCCTCCGGGCTGGTGCCCCAGGTGACCAGCGGCACGATATCGGCGGCGTTCAGTTCCACGACCTTGTCATAGACCGCACCCTCATCGCTGGGCAGCGACTTCCAATATTCGACCGCGCGGTCGAAATCGGCCCCCTGCGGCGCGCGATTGCGGCCCCGCAGATAGTCGAAGGTCTTCTCGTCCGGGGCGATCAGGCCGGCGCGGGCGCCCGCCTCGATGGCCATGTTGCAGACCGTCATGCGGCCTTCCATGGACAGGTCGCGGAAGGCCTTGCCAGCATATTCGATGACATAGCCGGTGCCCCCGGCAGTGCCCAGCTTGCCGATCACGGCCAGCGTCAGGTCCTTGGCGGTGACACCCGGCGGCAGGTCACCATCGACCTTCACCAGCATGTTCTTCGACTTCTTGATCAGCAGGGTCTGCGTGGCCAGCACATGTTCCACGTCCGACGTACCGATACCAAAGGCCAGCGCGCCGAAGGCGCCATGGGTGGCCGTGTGGCTGTCGCCGCAGACGATGGTCATGCCCGGCTGGGTCACGCCCTGTTCCGGCCCGACCACATGCACGATGCCCTGGCGGATATCGCTCATGTCGAAATATTCAACACCGAATTCCTTGGCGTTGATGGCCAGCTGCTCCACCTGGATGCGGCTTTCCTCGTTCTTGATGCCGGCCAGACGGTCCTTGCTGGTCGGCACGTTGTGGTCGGCCACGGCCAGGGTCTTCTTGGGCTGACGCAGCTGCCGCCCCGCGATGCGCAGACCTTCAAAGGCCTGCGGGCTCGTCACCTCATGCACCAGATGCAGATCGATATACAGCACGGCGGTGCCGTCTTCCTGACGGTGGACGGTGTGGCTGTCGAAGATCTTGTCATAGAGGGTGCGGGCCATGGTCACTCACCTGGGGGTCAAGGATCGAACCGCAAAGACGGGGGTGGCTTTACGGTCACATTGTTACGTGGTGGCGGAGCATAGCGGCACGACCCGACCACGGCAAGCGGGTGGCAGCCCTTCGCCGGGCGCCTGCATGCAACGCAGCGTTCAAGGGGGCGCATGATTGGTAGGATTTGTACCAGTCTGACAGCCACGCAGGGGCTGCATGGTGCAACCGGCGGACACGGGACAAAGCGTATTCCATCCTTAAGGATTAACCTATCGGGAAGACATACAGGGGTCATCATGTTATGAGACGGGCGGGGAGAATTTTCTCCGCCAGACGGAAAGCCTGATGTTCCCGCTGGATATTGTCACCATTCTGGTGCTCTACAAATCTTCGCTGATCGCGGGCGCGCTGGCTTTTATGCACATGCGCAGACAATCCCATCGGCCGTCGGGCCTGCGGACCCTGATTCTTGGTTTTGGACTGCTGATCCTGGGTTCCACCCTGGCCGGATGGGGTGCGGCGGGCCAGTTGCCACTTGAATTCTGGACCCTTACCAGCCTGATTTTAGGTACCCTGGGCTATGGTCTGGTCTATCTGGGTATTCATGCGCTGAGCCGGCAGCGGCGGGCCCGGCAGGGATGGCTGATCCTGGTGCCGCCGGCCCTGTTCGTCCTGGCAGCCCTGGTCACGGGCTTTCACACCGACGACCGTATCCGGTCCTGCCTGTTCCATCTGCAGGCGGGCCTGTTCCTGGCGGTTGCCGCCTGGCCGGTCTGGCGTGACCGGCGGCACGACCCGCTGCCATCCCGTCTGCCGCTGGCCGTCGTGCTGGCGGCCTGTGCGCTGGTATTCGGCGTGGGGGCGTGGGCAATCCTGGCAAGGCCGGACTATGTCGACTGGATCGCGCATGGCTTCGCGCTTCAGATATTGGGGAATTTCGGCATCGCTGTCCTGGTCTGCGGCTTTGCCACCGACCGGGCCGAACGCGGCCTGCGGCAGGCGGCGGAAATCGACAGCCTGACCGATATCGGCAACCGCCGCTGGCTGGAGGCCCGGATGCCCCCGGTCATTCAAGCCGGCGACGCGCTGATCGTGCTGGACCTGGACCATTTCAAGCAGGTGAATGACCGTTACGGCCATGCAGCCGGTGACGCGACCCTTGTTGCCACCGCTAATACGCTGCGGCAGACGCTGCGTACGCAGGACCTGTCGGCCCGCATGGGGGGAGAGGAATTCCTTTTGTTCCTACCGGGTGTGAAGGATCAGGCCCGGGCCGTGGCCGAACGTCTGCGCCTGCGTATCGAGGCACAGAAGACCCTGTATGGGGACTATGCGATCACCGTCACCGCCAGCCTTGGCGTCGCGGTCGCCAGGTCCGACGGCATTGGCTGGGAACAGCTTTATCAAGCCGCCGACGGCGCGCTGTATGAGGCCAAACGGCAGGGCCGCAACCGGGTGGTCGACCACGCCGACCTGACTACCCCCGCGGCAGCCGCGCCTCCGGCGTCGGCGGGTCCAGGTCTTCATACAGGGCCTGTGCCTCAGATGCCGGCCCCCGACGCGCGGCCAGGGCCTTGACCTTGATCACCCGGACATAGGCGCCCAGGGGGAAGGTCAGGACGTCGCCCACCTTCACCACCTGGCTGGCCTTGGCAACCGGTGCGCCGCCGACACGCAGGCTGCCCGACGTCGCCAGTTTGGCCGCCTGGCTGCGGGTTTTCAAAAAGCGTGCATACCAGAGCCATTTATCCAGCCGCAGCCGGCCTTTTGCCACCTCTGCGGCATCGGCGGGATCAAGGGCGGTGACGTCCTGTTCGGCCATGCGCTTACCCGTTCAGGGCGCGGACAAGATAGGGCAGGCTTTCATCCATCCGGTAATCAACCGAGGAATGGTCATCGGGGAATTCCTCATATCGGTGGGCAATGCCCAGCGCTTCCAGACGGCGATGCAGGCGGCGGGCGCCATGGACCAGATTATACTGGTCGCGGTCGCCGCAATCGATGAACAGACCCTTCAGCCCCCGCAAGGCCTCGGCATGCTTTTCAACCATGCGTGCCGGGTCCCAGGCAAGCCAGTTGGCCCAGCGTTCCTCGATCACCTCGCACGTATCCGGCGTCACCGGCAGGCGGATGCCCAGGAACTGTGACGGGTCAGGGTCATAGGTGGCGGCCATGCACAGGATCATCAGGACATGGGTGTCCTTGCCATCCACCTTGCGCGCCGTCTCGAACGCGTTCATGAACCGCTCAATGGAGCCGCCATGGCGGGCCAGCGACCGCAGCACACCCGGCATATCGGGCAGGTAGCACAGCTCAAACCCCATATCGCCGGAGTGGCAGGCGGCGGCGGCCCAGATGTCGGGCCGCAGGAAGGCATGGGCCAGCGCGCCGTAGCCACCGCTGCTTTTCCCGAAGATCGCCCGCCGGCCGGTCCCACCACAGCCGAACCGCCCTTCGACAAAGGGCACCATCTCGTCACACAGGAAATCCATCCAGCGGCCCAGGGCGGCGGAATTGATATACTGGTTGCCGCCCAGGCGCGTGAAACAGTCGGGAAAGGCCACAATCGCCGGGGCCATGGCCCCGCTATCGATCAGCCGGTCCAGCCGTTCGGGCAGGTTCTCCCCGAAATTCTTCCAGTTGGTATGGGCGGGGCCGCCCGCCGTGTAGCCAACAATATCGACCAGCAGTGGCAGGTCACGGCCATCATGGCCGGCAGGCACATAGACATGCACCGCACGCGCGGGGCTATCGCCCATCAGATTGCCGCGCAGGACCAGGCTGTCCAGCGTCAGGCGGTGGATGGTGCCCTGGGCGGCGGTCTGGGAACGGCGCATTCTGTCTCTGTCCGGCTGTTGGTCGCTTCTGCTGCGACTGTGCCCGGACAGGGCGGCGGTTACAAGCCCTCCACCGGGGGCGACGGGTTGGTGCCAGGGGCGAATCCCGTCTGCCCCGCCTTCTCCCGCCATTCATGCAGGGCCCAGACAACACTGGGAAAGGCCAGTTCGTCCCAGGGAATGTCCTTCCACGCGAACATGCCGACCTCCAGGCTTTCCACCCCCGCCGCGATGGCGGGATCGGAAAGTCTGGCGCGGTAGATCATCTGTACCTGGGAAATGCGGGGGATGTTGTAGACGGCTAGCAGGGCGTCGATGGCGATGCGGGCACCCGCCTCTTCCATCGCCTCCCTTGCTGCCCCTTGCTCCGTCGTCTCGTTCAGTTCCATATAGCCGGCGGGCAGGGTCCAGAAGCCCTTGCGTGGCTGAATGGCGCGGCGGCACAGCAGGAACCGGCCTGCATCATCGGTCACCACAGCGCCGACAACGATCTTCGGATTCTCATAAGCGATATAGGAACAGTCGGGACAGACCAGCCTTTCCCGATCCTCCCCCGGCGGCACCATGCGCACGCGCGGTCCGCAGG
>JAEMSB010000829.1 GCA_016463045.1 Niveispirillum sp. | reverse complement strand
CTTCATGGTCATGGTCCGCTGGGATCAGATCACGGGCGTGAAGCTACGCTATTATTCAACAAAGAAGGACAAGTCGGGCGGCTGGATGCAGTTGACCATCCGGCCGGGCCGGGGAAGTTGCAGCATCGAAAGCCAGCTCACCGGCTTTGACACTATAGCGGCCCGTGTAGCGGAACAGGTGCTGGAACGCGGCCTTCAGGTCGATGCCACGACGAAGGAGAATTTCCTGTCACTGGGGCATTACCTGCCGTAGCGGGGAGCAAGGCCTGGAAAACGGCAAGTCGGACATCACTTCAATGAAAATTCCGCCCCTCGCCAAAGATATGGGCGGGGATGGCGTCAGGCAGAGCGGTATCGTTGGCGGGGCCGTCATTCAGCGTGTGCAGATGCGCCGACAGGTCGAACAGCTTTTCGGCCACGACATGGATGACCTCGCCATCGCGCTGCAGCCGCCCGCGCACCCCCATCAGGGTGGCGGTCATCAGGGTGCGGCGAAACCGTTCCAGGACGGACGGCCAGACCACCAGATTGGCGATGCCCGTTTCATCCTCCAGCGTCACAAAGATGACGCCCGATGCCGTGCCGGGCCGTTGCCGCACCAGCACCAGGCCGGCGGTGCTGACGATGCTGCCCGGCTTGATGTCGCCCAGCGCCTTGGCCGGCCCCATGCCCAGCCCCGTCATGGTAGCGCGCAGCAGGGCCAGCGGATGGGCGCGCAGGCTTAGCCCCTTGGTCCGGTAATCGGCCCAGACCTGTTCGCCCTGTGTCATCTGCGGCAGGTCGGCCTCCGGCTCGTCCCCCATATCCACGGGCGGGCGGTTATCGCCGATGCGCCGGGCCTGATCGGCGGCCTGGAACAGGGGGAGTGGTTTGCCGCCCAGCCGCTTCACCTCCCACAGGGCCTGGCGCCGGTCCTGACCCAGACTGGCAAAGACATCGGCATCGGCCAGCCGGTCCAGGATGGCGACGGGCAGGCTGGTCCGCCGCCACAGGTCGCGGATCGTGTCATAGCCGCCGCCGCGTTCGCGCGCGATGGCAATGGCCGCGTCCTCCCGCATACCCTTCACCTGGCTGAATCCGAGGCGCAGGGCGGGACCGCCGCGCCCTTCCTCCAGCGTGCACTCCCATTCTGACCGGTTGATATCGACGGGCCGCACCTCCACCCGGTGTTCGACAGCGTCGCGAATGATCTGGGCCGGCTGATAGAAGCCCATGGGCTGGCTGTTCAGCAGGGCGCAGGCGAAAATGGCCGGGTGGTGGCATTTCAGCCAGGAGGATTTATAGGCCAGCAGGGCAAAGCTGACGGCATGGCTTTCCGGGAAACCATAGCTGCCGAACCCCTGGATCTGCTTGAAGCAGCGGGCGGCATAGTCTGGCTCGTAGCCGCGCCCGATCATGCCATCGATGAATTCCTGCTCAAACGCTCCCACCCCGCCCGTCTTCTTGAAGGTGGCCATGGCGCGGCGCAGCTGATCGGCGCGTCCAGGGGAAAAGCCAGCGGCGACAATGGCCATGCGCATGGCCTGTTCTTGAAACAAAGGCACGCCCAGGGTGCGTTTCAGTACCTGTTCCAGTTCCGGTTTGGGGAAGCTCACAGGCTCATCCCCCCGGCGGCGGCGCTGCGCGC
>JAEMSB010000010.1:9182-22827 GCA_016463045.1 Niveispirillum sp. | reverse complement strand
GGCTTCCATCCGCACCCGGTCCGGGCTGCCGGGTTCCAGCAGCGGGAGGGTCCGGGCGATGCCCGATAGGACCCAGCCATTGCCCCGGCTCCAGAACATCTTGCGCTGCTTGTCATCGCGGCGTTCAAAGAACCGGCTATCGCGGTAATACAGGCTTTCGGCGGGATCATAGAGGAAATCGGTGGTGGCCCAGAACTCCGCCAGCGCGAAATCGCGATACCGATTGTCCCCCGTCTGCCGCGACATCTCGATAAAGGCCGGCGGCGACATGAACAGCGCATCGCACCAGCACCAGCGCTTCAGGCACTCCGCGTCATTGTACCCCGTGGGCGGCACATAGAAGGCCAGGTTGACCCGGACGGGATTGGCCAGCACGAAATCGAACACCTTGCGCGCCGGATTGATCACCGCCGGGTTCGCGCCATGCCTAGCGGCCCAGAGATAGGCCTGCCCGATCGTGTGGTCATCGGCATGATAGGGGCGGTCGGCTAGGGTCCAGCCATTCTTGGCGCCCATATCCAGGATGGCCTTGGCGATATCGGGCGGGGCGCCGGCATCGGCCAGTTCCGTCATACCCACCCAGAACACGGCCTGTTCCCAGCCGCGCGGGTTGCGGGTGCCGCCGGTGGCGCGGGGAATATGGCTGGTATCGGTCATCCGCGCCAGTTGCCAACGCGCCAGCTTCACGGCACTGTCGATGGCCGCCTTTGCCGCCGGCGCCGGGGACGTTGCCTTGGGCGGCACTTGCGCCGGGGCGGTCGCGGGCAGGGCGGCCAGAAGCGGGGCCAGGGCCAGAAGGGCAAGGGTACGGGGCGTCTTCATGGGGCTTCCTTGGGCAATGGATGGAGAACGGCCCATGAGGGTATTCTGTTCTGCATGATGCCTCCCCACGCGGACTATCGCCGCCTGGAAGTTATCATACAAATTTACGACCTATCGTCAAGCGCGGCTGGTCAGGCCAGAAGGGGCGGCTACCGGCCCTTGCCGCGCGCCGCTGCGCTCAACATCGAATGCCGCGTCAGGCTTTCCTGCATATGATGGCGGGCCGCCTCACGGGCGCGGGTCGGGTCCATGCGGACGATGGCGTCCAGAATGGCCTCATGCTCACCATGCACCTTCTCGGCATAGGCCTGGTGCGCTTCCTCCGGCTGGTCACGCAGATAGAGATTGCGCGGCGGCACCAGACGCAGGCCCAGGAACTCCACAAAGCGGGCGTAGTAATCGTTCTGCGTGGCCCGCGCGATGGCCATGTGAAAGGCGGTGTCGGCCTTGGCGGCGGCCACGGGATCGCCGCGGAGGTCGCGCATGGCCTGAAGCGCGTCCTGGATGGCGCCGATATCGGCGGTGGTGCGGCGGGCGGCGGCCAGTCCCGCCATCTCCGTCTCCACGCCCAGGCGCATCTCCAGCAGCTTCACGATGTCGGCCAGTTCGTGCAGCTCGTCCTTGGTGATCTGGAAGGCGCGATATTCGGCTGTGTCGGCCACATACATGCCCGATCCCTGTCGCGATACAGCCAGCCCCTGCGCTGTTAGGCGCGCCACCGCCTCGCGCACGACGGTACGGCTGACATTCTCGGCCTCGGCGATTTCCTTCTGGGTGGGCAGGCGGCTGCCGGGCGGCAATTGTCCTGACCGGATCTGCGCCTCCAGCTTCACGAACAGGTCATCGGTCAGGGAAGTTGTGCGTCCGGAATCATCCGCACTGCCGCCCATATCCGCCTGTCTCAT
Source organism: Niveispirillum sp. (assembly GCA_016463045.1). Lineage (GTDB taxonomy): Bacteria > Pseudomonadota > Alphaproteobacteria > Azospirillales > Azospirillaceae > Niveispirillum. The sequence continues at coordinate 21,100 of JAEMSB010000010.1, read as the reverse complement.
GGTGCCAACCCTACTTGTCATATCACTCTCCGCCGGTTACTTCTAATCTAACACCGACCGAAACAATGGTCGACCGGTCTGATGCCGGATAATGGGAGGTTGTCATATGTATTGGAGCCGACGCGCCGCGCTCGCGGTCCTGCTGCTTTCCACCCTGACCACCGGCGCCGCCTTTGCGCAGGATAAAGCCACCCTGCCGCCACCAACCGACCGTTCCCCGCGTGCCGCCGTCACCCTGGCCGATTATCGCTATGATGATCTGATGTGGGAAAATGACAAGACTGCCCACCGCATCTATGGCCATGCACTGGAAGCGGCGGAACCGCCATCGGGATCGGGCATCGACAGCTGGGGCAAGAAAGTGGTCTGGCCTTACATGGATCGGCAGCTTCGCACCCGCGACTATCATAATGACCTGGGCGAGGGCATGGATTTCTACAATGTCGGGCAGGGGCGCGGGGCCGGCGGCCTTGGCATCTGGCATGACAACAAGCTGTGGATTTCACGCAACTACCGCAGCCACCGTATCCTGAAGAACGGGCCGGACGTCGCCGAGTTCGAGGTGGATTACGCCCCCTGGCCCGTGGATATCGACCGTAAGGTTTGGGAGACGCGGCGTTTCACGCTGCCGCTGGGCACGCATTTCACCCGCATGGTCTCCACCCTGTCATCCGACCGGCCCGAGCCGTTGATGGTCGGGATCGGTATCGGCAAGAAGGTGACGGGGCAGGGGGGTGACCTGACGGTGGACAAGGCAACTGGCCTGATCTCCTGGTGGGGGCCGGACAATCCCGAATATGGCCGCATGGCCGTGGCGCTGCGCGTTGATCCCACGATGATCGTGGAGGTGCGCCAGGATGCCGATAATCATCTGGTCCTGCTGCGCGTCACCCCCGGCAAACCCTTTGTCTATTATTCCGGCTCGGCCTGGAGCAAGGGGCAGGGCGGCTTCACCGACCGCGCCGCCTGGGACCGGCATGCCGCCGCAGAGAAGGTGGATTTCACGGCGGTGGACCGGTAACCGGCACCGCAATATCGATATTTATATGACCAATAGTTTTCGACGCGTTCGGCCCGCCCGACCAAACCCATGCGTTGCCTATCGGTAACAGGTCACTGGTCATGCCAAAGTTGTCATACGAATTTGTTGACAGGCCGGATCACCCACCGCATCATGCCCTCATCGGTTCCCCAGGACCGAGGTAAAGCAATAGGGGAAATGGCCAGAAGGCCCCCTGGGGATCCATCAGCAAAGAAAAGACGGCACCGCTTCACGCCGAAGCGGAACGGTGCCGCGCAACATGGGAGGGACAAGATCATGGCCAGTTGGGCTGTTCGTGGTGCATGCGCCTTGGCTGGCGGCGTTTCCTTTGCCGCCCTGTCGCTGTCACCGGCACTGGCGCAAAATGCCGCCGCCAACAACACCGCCGCTGACCCGGCGGTGCTGGAAGAGATTATCGTCACTGGCCTTCGCGCCTCCCTGGAACAGGCCGCCGATATCAAGCGGGACGCGCCGCAGGTGATGGACGTGATTACCGCCAGCGACGTGGGCAAGCTGCCCGACGTCAACGTGGCCGAGGCGTTGCAGCGCGTGACCGGTGTGCAGATCACCCGCGTTTTCGGCGAAGGCCAGTCCGTTTCCGTGCGCGGTTTGCAGCAGGTGCGGGTGGAGGTTGATGGCCGCACGCTCCTCGGCTGGTCGGCCCGCTTGTCCCCGCCGGAAAATGATCAGCTGGGCCGTTCGTCGGGTCTGGACGCCGTCCCGTCCAGCCTGTTCGGCAAGCTGGCCGTCTACAAGTCACCCCTAGCCGCTCAAGCCGAAGGTGGTCTGGGCGGCACCGTCAACCTGACGACGCCCAAGCCCTTGAGCTTCAAGAAACCCACCTTCTCCTTCCAGGCCCAGGGTGTCTATTCCCAGGTTACGGACAAGGTGGAGCCGGCCTTTACCGGCTTCGGCACCACCAAATTCGCTGATGACCGCATCGGCGTGATGCTGGCGGCCGAATATCAGAAACGCACCTCGACCACCCAGGCGTTCGAGCGCAACAATTTCCTGAACCGCACCTATACGGGCACCAATGCCGGGGTCAATCAGACGCCCGTGTTGATACAATATGAAAACTTCGTGGTCGACCGCTCGCGCACCGGCGTGAACGGCGCCATCCAGTTTGAGGCGACGCCCGAACTGACCCTGACCGCTGACATGCTTTATTCAAAGCTGGTGACGGGCCGCCATCAGGATTTCTTCAGCTTCCGTCTGCCCACCACCAACAACCCCGTCACCAACCGCGTGACGGAGAACAACATGGTGGTGGCCGGCACCGCCAACGGCACCGTCACCACGGCGGGCCAGATCCGCAATGAACCGACGGAAAGCTTCCTTTATGGCCTGAATGGCAAGTATGAGGATGATGGCCTGAAGGTGGAGGCCGATGGCTATTACAGCAAGGGCACCATCGATCAGACCATCCAGATCATCACCCTGCAGGCCACCGCCGCCGTTCCCGGCACCTTTGATTTCCGCGATGTGACGGTCCCATCCCTGGCCTTGGGCGGCACCTTCAACCCCACCAACTACGCCTCCTACAACCCCGCCACCAATGGCGTGCGGTCGAACCGGCTGCTGGGTGTGCTGGATGAATGGACGGGCAAGCTTGACGTCAGCTACGAAACCGAGGGCGGCATCACCTTCTCCGGTGGTGCCCGCTATACCGATCTGGGCGCCCGCTCCAACGCCTATCGCAGCCAGGTGACGCCGACGCGCACAGAGCTGGAACCCTATCTCAGGCTGATCGACGCGAAGAATTTCCTGCCCGATATTCCGGGCAATTTCCCGCGCAGCTTCCTGTCGACGGCGCCCACCTTCGACTATGTCTTCACCCGCGCACAGGCCGCACAGCCCAACCCCAACAGCAGCGACCGCTCCACCCTGCTGCCCAATAATCAGCGTGACTATACGTTCAGCGAGAAGACGCTGGCCGGTTACCTGATGGTGGCGGGCGAGGGAGAGATCGCGGAGATCCCGTTCCGGGCCAATGCCGGCGTACGCGTGGCGCGCACCCGTCTGTCGGTGGATACGTTCCTCAATATCGGCACGACCAGCACGCTGGTCACCGACAAGAACGAGTATACGAACATCCTGCCCTCGGCGAATATAGCCTTCAACGTCACCGACGATTTCCTGGTTCGCCTGGGCGCGTCACAGACGATGCAGCGCGCCTCCATCGCCGATCTGGCACCGTCCACTTTCTTCAACGCCACCAACCTCTCGGTCACGGGTGGCAATGCCGATCTGAAGCCGCCCGTCTCTACCCAGGGTGATATCAGCTTTGAATATTACCATGGCAAAAGCTCGCTGATCTCTGGCGCCATCTTCTACAAGGATGTCGATGATTTCATCGCCAGCTTCGTGACCACGGGCACGGATACCAACCTGGACCCGCAGGGCCGGGAACTGACCTTCTCCCGCCCGGAAAACCTGGCCAGCGCCAAGATCAAGGGCTTCGAGGTCGGCATTCAGCAGTTCTTCGACTTTCTGCCCGAACCGTTCGACGGGCTGGGCGTCATCGCCAACTATACCTATTCCGACAGCGAGGATAATGCCGGCTTCCCGCTCGTCGCGGTGTCCAAGAACAGCTACAACCTGATCGGCCTTTACGAGAAGGGGCCCTTCTCGGCCCGCCTCGCCTATAATTACCGGGACGAGGCCGTGTTCGAATTCTCCGAAGGCCGGCCCAGCTTCATCGGTGCCCGCTCACAGCTGGATGCCCAGGTTGGCTACGACATCACCGAACAGGTGTCGGTGTCGTTCAATGCCCAGAACCTGCTGCCCAAGAAGTCGGCCACGTCGGAATACAGCAATTTCGATGAACCCGCGCTGAACAGCTACGCCATCTCCGAACGCCGCTTCTCGGCAGGTGTGCGGGCGAAGTTCTGAAGTCGGAGAATGCCGTAGGTCAGGGCTCGGGCTTCGCCCTCGACCTGACCTACGGCCGGGAATGGCTTCGACATCCGTGATCAGCATAGGGAACCCCCGACATGACGCGCCTCTGGCTGGCCCTCGCGCTGTCCACCACCGCCCTGACGGCCACGGCCGCCGACCTGCCGAAAATCTTGTCGGACAAGGCGGTGCGGGCGGCCAATCCTCTGCCTGATTTCTCCTATGCCGGCTATGGCTTCGGTCTGGGTGCTATCCCCACCGATACCGGCACGATCATCAATGTCACCGATTACGGGGTCATCCCCGATGATGGGCTGGACGATACAAAATCCACCTTGAAGGCCTTGGCCGCCGCCAATGCCGTTGCCGGCAAGGTCACCTTGCGCTTTCCCAAGGGCCGTACCCAGATCACCGAGGTGTTGCGCATCACCCGCTCCGACATCGTTCTGGATGGGGCCGGCGACGGGACGGATGGCAGCGAGTTGTACTTCCCCCGCCCCCTGAAACTGGTCGATGACAGCCAGGATTTTGCCGAGCTGCGGCAATATCTGGTGAAAGAGAAGAAGTACGAGGTGCAGCCGGAGCACAATATCAACTACCTGTTCTCCGAATATAGCTGGGCCGGCGGCATGATCTTTGTGGGGCCGGACCGTACCCGCCCCGCCTCCTACGATCCCGCCTTTGACAAGCGTGATCCGACCCTGGCCAGGGGCGTGGCGGGCAAGCAGTTTGACCGCACCCTGACCGTGGATGACACCTCGCGCCTGAAGGTGGGGGATGTGCTGCGCGTGGAATGGTTCGCGACGGCGGGCAAGGACAGCGCCATCCTGAAATCGCTCTATGGCGATACCGACCTGCCCATCGGGTCCCACCATTGGACCTCGCCCGACCGGGCCGTGGTGGCGCAATCGACAAAGATCGTGGCCATCAAGGGTCAGCGCGTGACCCTGGGGGACCCGCTGCTGCATGATGTGCGCGCCGATCAGCCCGCCATCCTCAGCGCGTGGCAGCATCTGACCAATGTCGGCATTCAGAATCTGCGCCTGCAATTCCCCGAAAGCCCATCCTTTGGCCATCATCTGGAACAGGGCTATAACGGCATCTATATGACGGGCGTCTTCGATGGCTGGATCCGCAACCTGACCATCGACAAGTCCGACAGTGGCATCCTGACGGACAATGCCGCCAGCCTGACCATTGAAGACATCGTGACCAGCGGTGACCGCCGCGCCCATTATTCGGTCCATGTCGGGGCCGCGCATAATGTGCTGGTCAAGGATCTGGTGGTGGAAAACCCCGTGATCCACCCGCTGTCGGTTAACACCCGCTCCACCCGCGCTGTCTTCCTGCGCGCCCAGGTGAAGCGTGACGCCGTGATTGATCAGCATAGCGGATCGAACCATCAGAACCTGTTCGACCAGATCAGCATGTGGATTGACCCAGCGCAGAAGAAGGGCGAATGGCAATATCGTCTGTGGGTCGGTGGTGGTGCGTCCTACTGGAAGCCAGGCCATGGCCTTTACAATACCGTCTGGAACGCCAAGCTGGTGATGCCTGACAGCGTACCTGCCGATGCTACAGTGACCATCACCAGCGGTCTGGAAGGACCGGGGGAACGGGTGGTGGGCCTGCATGCCAACCGCCCCATCCAGGTCCGCTACAATCCCCCACCCTATATCGAGGGTACGGGCCAACCGGTGGCGGCTGCCCCCTCGCTCTATGATTATCAGTTGGCCAAGCGGCGATAGGGTGGGCGGATGCGGCGGCGGGATTTCTGCGCGGGCCTGGGTCTGCTCTGGTCGCTGCCCGCCTGGGCAGCGGCACCCGCTGGTGGCCCCGATCTGCGGGCGCTTGAACGCGACCGCGTCCTGCGCGCGGCGAACGTGTTCCGGGATGAACCCCCGCACACCGTCACCAGCTTTCCCGCCCCGCGTAGCCCCGGCGGCCCGCATGATTACTATTCGGAGGGAGATTACTGGTGGCCGGACCCGGCCAATCCCAGCGGCCCCTATATCCGCCGTGACGGTTTCTCCAACCCGGACAAGTTCACGGCGCACCGTGACGCGCTGATCCGGTTCAGCCGGATTGTGCCGGCCCTGGTGGCGGCCTTCGCCCTGACGGGCGACATTCGTTATGCCGTGGCCGCCGACCGGCACCTTCGCGCGTGGTTCGTTGACCCGGCGACACGAATGGCCCCGCATCTGAACCATGCCCAGGCCGTGATCGGCATCAATACGGGCCGGGGTATCGGCGTCATCGATACGCTGCATCTGGTGGAGGTGGTGCGCGCCGTCGCGGTCCTGCGCCGTCTCTGGCCCGATGGCGGTGCCTATGGTCCCGTCATCGCCTGGTTCGATGCCTACCTGACCTGGATGACCACATCGCCCAACGGGATTGAGGAGCGGGAGCAGAAGAATAATCACGGCACCTGCTGGGCCTTGCAGGTGGCGGAATTCGCCCGCCTGACCGGACGGCCCGCCGCACGGGCGCAGGCGCTTGATCGGCTCAAGGCCCTGATCGCAGGACAGATCGCACCGGACGGGTCACAACCGCTGGAACTGGCCCGGACAAAGCCCTTTGCCTATTGCCTGTTCAATCTGGATGCGCTGGCGGCCTGCGCCCATATCCTGTCGGGGCCGGATTATGGTCTGTGGCGGTATAGGGGGGTGGGCGGCGGTTCCATCGCCGATGCGCTGTCCTATATGGCCCCCTTCATTGCCGACAAGTCGCGCTGGCCGAAGCCACCGGATGTGGAAGCCTGGGAAGGCTGGCCCCTGCGACAGCCGGCCTTGCTGTTCGGCGGCCTTGCTCTGGGGCGGCCGGATTATCTGGCCCTGTGGCAGCGGTTGAACCCCGATCCCACCGACGCCGAACTGATCCGCAACTACCCGCTGCGGCAGCCATTATTGTGGATTGATGCCTGAAACTCACGCATCCAGTTCCGGCAGCCAGTCGATGCGGTGGCCCAGTTTCAGGGCCTTGGTCTGCAAATAGCGCCGGTTTTCCGGCAGGACGGGAACGCGCACAGGCACGCGTTCGGTGATGCGGATGCCCGCCTTCTCCAGGGCGTCCTGCTTGCGCGGATTGTTGGTCATCAGGCGCACGGACCCCACGCCCAGCGCGTCCAGCATGGCCGCCGCCACCCCAAACTGCCGCAGGTCGGCGGCAAAGCCCAGCGCGTGGTTGGCCTCCACCGTATCAAACCCCTGATCTTGCAACTGATAGGCCCGCAGCTTGTTGGCAAGGCCGATGCCGCGCCCTTCCTGGCGCAGATACAGGATGATGCCGGCCCCTTCCTCCCCGATGCGCGCGCGCGCGGCGGCCAGCTGCTCGCCACAGTCGCAACGCAGAGAGCCGAACACATCGCCCGTCATGCATTCCGAATGGATACGGAGTAGCGGTGTGCCGGTCCCCACCGGCCCTAGCACCATGGCCACATGTTCCCGGCCCGTCACCTCTTCCCGGAACAAGATCATCCGGAAGGTGCCGTCCGGCGTGGGGATTGCGGCGTCTGAGAGGCGGGTGACCATTGATGATCCGGCTTCCTTTTCAGACATGACCTGATCCCCCTCTCAATCATATGTAATATTGCTTTACACCCATTATGGTTGCGCGTAAAACTCTTTGTAACTACCCAGAATCGTATATCGACCGTACCTTTTTCCAAAAGGAGACGGGATGCGCCCCTTCGTACATCTTAACTTCGCGATTGATGTTGCGACCGAACTGTCCGTCGCCTCAGCGGGCGCGGAGGTGTCGTGCGCGGCCGATTGGCGGCGCGTGCATCAGTTGCGGGAGGATTACGACGCCATCGCCGTGGGCGCGCGGACCTGGAACCTGGATCGCCCGCGCCTGACCGCAAGGCCGGAACGGCTGGGCCGCGAACCCGCCCGTCAGCCCGTGCGGGTCATCTTCTCCGGTTCGCAGGTCTGTATGCCGGCCCTGCCCGGAACCCCGGTCTTTGCCGTTGGTCAGGCGGCCCTGGACAATGCCGATACGGTGCTGAACTCCCCGACGCATGGGCTGGACCACCCGCTGGCTGCCCTGGCCGGCCATGGTATCCGCAGCATGCTGGTGGAAGGGGGGCCGACCCTGTTGCGATCCTTTCTGCAGCAGGGGCTGTTCGACTACCTGACCCTTTACATCCGCGCAGATGACGCCCGTTCGGCGGAACGTGCCGCACGGGCCAGCCTGTCCCCATTGCCGGCCTTTCGCGCGGTGCGGCCCTTCGGTGAAGGTTTCCTGGTAGAGGCGGGGATGCCCCCTGGGACGGTGATGCAATGACGCTGCCTGTCCGCTTTATCATCTTCGCGGCCCCGCGCACCGGCAGCAATCTGTTGTGCGGTCTGCTGAACGGGCATCCCGATATCCTGTGCCATCATGGCCTATTCAATCCCGGTGGTGTGCATCTGGCCCGTGACCGGGCTGATCTGTTCCCCAGCCTGGGGGACATGGCGGCGCGTGATGCCGACCCCGCCGGTTTTCTGTCCCGTGTCTGGGCTGCTGATGGCTGTGTGCGTGCGGTGGGGTTCAAGATGAACCGGGGCGAATGTGCCCTGGCGGAACGGCTGCTGCTGGATGACTCATCGGTCGTGAAGATCCTGCTGCGCCGGCAGAACCGCGTGCGGACCTTTGTGTCGGAGGAGATTGCCCGTTTCACCGGCGCCTGGGAAAGCTATGCCGGGCAGGTGCTACCGCCTGCCCCGTCGGTCCGCATCCCGCCCGACGCCCTGATGCGCCATGCCGAACTGAACGCCGCCTATTACGCGCGCATCGAAACGGCGATGCGGGCCAGCGGTCAGGAATGGCTTGAAACCGATTATGAGGCGCTGGCGGCACCACAGGAACTGACCCGTATCCTGGCCCGGCTGGGTGTGGCGCCGCGCGGCGCCCTGCCGGCCATCTGCCGCAAGCGTGCACCTGCCGACCTGCGCACCAACATCCTGAATTTTGATGAGCTGGCCCAGGCGCTGTGCGGCACCCCGCTGGCCGACGACCTGATGCGGCCCGACCTTCCCGATCTTGTCCGGCAACCCCTTGCATCTTGAGGACCCGACGATGCCCGACATCCGCCATTCCCCCGCCAGTACGGCCCTGTTCACCCGGCATCGGGGGCCGGTGACGTCTGTTGCCGCCATTCCCGGCACCGATCTGGCTGTGACGGGTGCTTATGACGGGGCGGTCGGCCTGTTCGATCTGGCGACGGGGGCGGTGTCGCTGCTGGGCTATCACCGGCATCTGGTCAACCATGTGACGGTCGACGCCGATGGGCGGCGGGCGGCTTCCTCCTCCTCCGACTATGATATCCAGTTGTGGGACCTGGATGACCGCCGGCCCGGCCTGCTGCTGCGCGGTCATTCCGATGATGTGGAATGTTTCGCGTTCATCGATGCGGTGACGGGCGTCTCGGCCTCCCGCGACCGCCGCATCATTGTTTGGAACCTGGAAACCGGTGCCATCCGCCGCGTGATTGAGGGGCATGACAAGGATGTATTGTCGGTCACGGTCCGTGACGGGCTGATCTATTCCGCCGGTGACGATATGACCCTGCGGCAATGGGACCTTGCCACGGGGGAGGCCCGCCATTGCTGGGGCCCGTTTGAGACGGAGACGGATACCTGTGCTGTTGATACGGCCCATCATCGGGCCATCCTGGGCTGTGACGACGGGGTTATCCGTGTGTTCGACAGCCGAAACGGCGCCAGCCTCGCGGAAATCCCGGCCCATAGCTCGGGCATCAAGAAGGTGGCGGTATCACCCGTCACGGGCGATATCCTGTCCTGTGCCTATGACCAGAAAATCCGCATCTGGGACAGCGGCGATTTCAGCCTGAAGGTGGAACTGGCCCCGCAGGCGGCCAAATGGGAACGCTCCTTCTGCTGGACCCCTGATGGCGCGCGCCTGCTGGCCGGGACGTTTGACGGTACCCTGCTGTCCTGGGACGCCGCCACCGGCGCCCTGCTGGGGGAGGTCGGGGGCGGTAGCGGTGAACGTGGCAATGCCTGCTTTAACGAGGCCTCGGGCGCCCCGGACGGGATGACGGCCCTGGTCGCCGATGATGGTCTGGTGCGTCTGGTTCATCTGCGCGATGGTCTTGCCGAACTGACCGCCCTGACCGAACCCGCCGCCGGCCGCGTGCTGATGAATGCCGTGACGCGCGATCCGGCTGCGGGGCGTGTCGCGACGGGCGCCCATGATCACCGCCTGCATCTGTTCGATGCGCTGGGGGACAGCCTGGCGCCGACGGTATCGGTGGCGTTGGGTCAGGGCCCCATCAATTGCCTTCGCTTCGCCCACCATGCCGGCCATGAAGGCGCGATCTTCGCCGCCTGCTATAGCGGGGCCATCGTCCGCTATCTGCCGCGGACGGGGGAGCAGCAAACCTATCCCCTGCATGATGGTGCGGTGAAGGCGCTGCGTCTGCATCCAACCCTGCCGCTGGGCGTCAGCTGCAGCGCCGATGGCGGCCTGCTGACCTGGACGCTGACGGGGGAGCGGGTGCGCGATTTTCCTGGCCATACGGCCATTGTTGATGATGTCGATTTCTCGCCCTCGGGCACTCTCATAGCCAGCGCGTCGCGCGACTTCACCCTGCATGTCTACAGCGTTGCCGATGGCCGCCTGATCCAGGCGGTCGATATGGGGCGGCGGTCACCGAAATCGCTGTGTTTCTGGGATGAACAGACGGTGCTGGTCGGTGATTACTGGGGCGCTGTCCTGAAGATCGACGTCGCGACGGGCAGGGTGGAGCGCCGCACCGTGGCAGCCAATGGCCTCAGTTCCATCACCCGCTGTGCCGACGGGGTTGCTGTCTCTTCGTATGACGGGGCCGTGCATCTGCTGTCGGTACCCGACCTGGCCATCCTCTCCACCTACCGCGTCATGACCCAGCGCCTGGACAAACTGCCCGGCTGGTCCGACCAGGCCGCCTGATGGCGACCTGCCTTCACCCACCGATCTGCTGCTTCATCAAGGAGGTTTGCATGTTCAAGAACAAAGTTCTCCATCGTCTCGGTATCGCCGGTGTGGCGGGTGCCGCCCTGCTGATAGCCGGGCAGGCGCAGGCACAGAACAACCTGCCGGCTGCGGCGTCGACCTGCGCCGTATCGTCAACCAGTTTCACCCAGAACTGGCTGGCGACGTCTCAATCGACCGGGACATTGAGTTTCAATCCGCCCAACAGCACCACCTTCCCCAATGGTGGCTTCACGGGGGACTGCGCGTTTTACCAGTGGGGCTCTCAGATGTTTTTGTGGCTGCTGAGCACGCAGTCAAACGGCGCTTTGCAACTGTTCTCCGCCCCGCTCTACAATGCGGTGCCGCAGAGCAGTGGCGGCTTCCAACTGGTGGCTAATCCCGGCAGCAGCTACAGCCTGGCCAAGGTGAACGGCATTTCAAAGCCCAAGGTCGCCTTCTCCACCCGTGTCAACAAGCCCCTACCCAAGGCGGCAGCACTGGCCGCCACGAACAGCACGCCGTCTGTACCCAGCCCGGCCCAGGCTGATGATGGTGTTCTGGTGGTCAAGGGTACGCCGATTGTCGTGAACAAGAGTACCGGTGAAAGCATCTACCCGCTGGTATATTACTCTATCATGGTCAACGACGTTTATGCGGCACTCTGGCAGAACCAGAACCCCAGTAACGTTCCGAACTATTATTACACCGCATCGGCGGCAACGCAGTACAATTTCCCAGCCAGTGCCGCCAACGTCAGCCAGATCGCGCAGGCCGCGGGCAAGACGCTGGCCGGCGCCAACCAGATGACGTTCGAGGTAAAGAGCTCCTGGGTTGATACGGCTTTCCTGACCACGGCGCAGGCGGCGAACCTGGTACAGATCGTGGCCGATGTTCCGACTTACACCAGCACGGGTGGCGGATCTGCCCCGCTGGTCCTGAGCCCCACTGGCAATACCCAACAACGCACCTTGGCGCTGGTTGGTCTGCATGTCGCGGGCAGTGTGAACGGTCACCCGGAAAT
>JAEMSB010000010.1:6216-9172 GCA_016463045.1 Niveispirillum sp. | reverse complement strand
CGCCGGATAACACCTATGCCTATAACAACAGCCAGAACACTGTGACGACGGTTCAGTTCTCAACCTCCAGCCAGAATGCCGTAACGGCATCGGGCACGACCATGCCCTATGTCTTCTATTCCGGTGGGGGGGCCATCACGCCGGTGGAAACGGCCAGCTACAAGAATGGCAACATTACATTCCCGTCCGGTGCGGTGACAGCGACCAATGTGACGCGCCTAAATCCGTGGGGTAGCCAGCAACCGGCGTCACCGACTTCTAGCAACAGCATCGTGCAGAACAATACGATGCTGGTTTCTTTGAACCAGAGCCTGGCGACGCAGCTTCTGGCCCAGAAGAACAGCAATGGCGGCATTCTGGCCAATTATCTTCAGATCGGCTCCATCTGGGGTAATGGCACAGTGTCGGGGACGTACACGGTCCCGGAAAACACCGGTTACAATATCTTCGGTTCGCTCTATCTGGCCAATACCACGATGGAGACGTTTGAACAGCAAACGTCCAGCAATCCAGGTGTTACCCAGAACTGCTTCACCTGTCATGCCAACTATAATGCCACCAGTACCAAGGCGAACCCGAATACCGGTGTCAGCCAGATCTTCGGGTCCATCAGCGGCGTCCAGAACTGATCGCCTTTCCTGCTTCGCCAGTGGCGGTCCTCTCCCTGGGGCCGCCACGCTCTCCCCGCCACGGTGCGACCCGTGGCGGGGTTTCTTTTGGCGCAGGATCAGAAGCGCAGGGAGCGGCGGTAGAGATGACGGGCCGTCAGCGGGTCACCGCCCGCGCGGTGATAGGCGGCGTGGTAGTCCGCCGCATTCATGCCATTCACGCTCATGTTGGCGTGATCCGCGCCATAGAGGAACAGGGATGGTGCGCGCTGGGCCAGTGCATCGATCCATTCCTCATAAAGACGCCGCTTGCCCGACAGGCCGTGATGCAGGGCGCTGTAGATGGTGCAGAAGGCATTGCTCCACCAGATGGCCGCGCCGGGCCGATCCTCGATCCGGTCCAGCAACGCCGCCGGTTCCAGGATGTTGCAGCGCACATAATCGCGTCCGATGGCCCGATAACGCTGCCAATGGTCGGCAAACCTGTCTGCCCCGCCCCAGCGGGACAATTCCCCCTGCCACAGACGCTCCATCTCCACCCAATCCATCTGTCCCGGTGTGACGCCGGGCCAGAGGTAGAAATGTGTGTCGCCGCCGCGCGCGAATTCCCGCCGCAGATAGGCGGGGTAGTCGCGCCCGTCCCAGCCCTCGTCCAGGCGGCGGCGGAAATCCAGGGCATGTTGGCTGTAATCGAAGAACAGGATGCGGCTGTCGGCGGTGAAGCCGTGGGTTTCCAGAATCCGGTTGGGTTTCAACCCGGCGGCCACGCAGTAAAGCCGCGACAGGGGGCGCGGAAAATCCGGCGATGGATCGTCCACATCTGCGTAATTCTCGTAATTCAGCACGAAAACCCCGCGCTCTCCCTTGGCGCCCATTTCCGCCAAAAAGGCCAGGAACGGCCCGGCCCCGCCCATATCGGCCCCCAGGTCCAGAAGATGCGGCGACAGTGCCGCACCGAACGGCACGGGCGACAGCGCGGCGGGATCTGGCCGCCCCGCCGCCTGCCAGCGGGTCACATCAACCAGAAGGCAGCGGTCGGGCGTGCCCGCCAGGATCATGTCCTTGCCTGCTGCCCAGGCGGCCAGTGCGTCAAAGGCGCTGACCGCCTTGCCGCCGGCGGGGCCGGCATGTTCGGTCAGGACATGGCCATAACCCTGAACCAGCAGGGTGCGGTACCCGGCATCAGCGGCCCGCGACAGCAGTCGGGGCAGGGACGCATCCTCCAGAATGTCGCCGGCATAGTTCCAGCGCAGCCAGGAAACCGTCAGGTCCCGCGCACGGCCCGCGGCTGTCCCCGGCCCCGCTACCTCCACCATCCCCAGCAGGGCGCAGACTAATCCGTCCAAGATCATTCCCATGCTGCAACCATGAATATTGATATTATAGTGACGGCAAAATACCATAAGGACAAATATATCATATGACTTAATGACGGGGTCGGGCGCGGCGTGGCAACCCGGATCATCCTTCTGCAGGACGCGGTGCATTTCCCCTCCTTCGGTGGCGGGAACAAGGCCAACCGCCTGCTGATGGAGGCGCTGGCGGCGCGCGGCTTCGATTGCTGGTCACTGTGCCGCCCGGCGGGGGCGGGCTCGGTGCTGGCGCATCAATTCGGCGGGCAAGGGCTGGCCGCGCGCGGCATCGCCGTGACCCAGACCGAAGACGGGACGCAGCGTTACCGCCATCAGGGCGTGCAGGTGGAGGTGATGGATTTCACCAGCGCCGATACGCAGGCCCGGATCGCTGCCCGGCTGCGCGCCATTGATGCCGACTGGATATTGATATCGGATGATCGTGATGGCCGCCTTTTGAACCCGGCCCTGAGTGTGGCGGCGGATCGCACCATCGCCCTGGTCCATACCCATACGCATCTGCCCTTCGGCCCTGCCGCCACCACGCCCGACGCCGCGCGCCATGACCGGTTGAAACAGGTGCGCGCCCTGGTCGCCGTCAGCCGCTACAGCCAGGATTATATCCATCGGCATGGCGGGCTGACGGCATCGCTGCTTTATTTCCCGGTCTTTGGGCCGGGCCCGTTCCCGCAACGACGCCCCCCGGCGGATGGGGCGGTGATGATGATCAATCCCTGTGCCGTGAAGGGGCTGTCCATCTTCCTGGCTTTGGCCGACCGGCTTCCCGACACCCCTTTTGCCGCCGTTCCAACCTGGGGCGCGGATCAAACCGTGTTGGAACACTTGTCGGCCCGGCCCCATATCCGCATCCTGGAACCGGCGGACGCGGTGGGCACGGTTCTGGCCCAGGCCCGCATCCTGCTTGCCCCCTCCCTGATCCCGGAAACATTCGGCTCTGTCGCGGTGGATGCCATGCTGCGCGCCATCCCCGTCCTG
>JAEMSB010000010.1:0-6206 GCA_016463045.1 Niveispirillum sp. | reverse complement strand
GGAAATCAGGGCGGGCAGGGGGAGGCTGGGCTGGGTGCCGCCACCGCCCTGCCTGTCCGCCCGCTTGACGCCGATGGGTCGGTGCCCGAACAAGATATCGGCCCATGGCAGGCGGCCCTGCACCCCCTTCTCAATGATCCCGTGCATTATGCGGAACAGTCGCAGCGCGCCTGGCAGGCGGCGATGGCGTTCCTGCCCCGCACGGATGTCAGTCACTTCATCCGTTTCCTGTCGATGCTGGAGCGTCCAGATGTCTGAGGTCCGGTGCGTTGCCATTGTCGATCCGCTGGATGCAGGCGTGCTGCTGGCCCCCGCCTTGTCGGCCAAGGGCGTGGTGACCGTTCTGGTGCCGGGGCGGGATGGGCAGGATGCGGATGGATTTACCCATCACCTGCCCTGGTCGCCCGATCCGGAAAGCAGGTTCAAAACGCTGCGCGACCTCGGCATTGATTTGATCATTCCGGGTTCGGAACCAGCTGTTTTGGTCGCGGATTGGCTGTCGCAACGGCTGGGTCTGCCCGGCAATGGCACAGACCTGTCCACCGCGCGCCGGGATAAACACCGCATGCATATGGTGGCGGCATCCCACGGTGTGCGCGTCCCGCGTCAGGTTCTGGCCGATAATCTGGCCCAAGTGCTTGATTTTGCGAACAGTCACTGGCCTGTGATCATCAAGCCGCAGCAGGCCAAGGGCGGTGACGGTGTTCATTATTGCACCAGTGCCGAACAGGCCACCCGCGCCTTCCATGCCCTTTATGGCCATCACGACGTGATGGGGGCGGTAAACCGCGCGGTGCTGGTTCAGGAGTTTATTTCGGGTCCGGAATATGTTGTGGACACGGTCAGCCTGGATGGGGTCCATCGGCTTTCCACCCTCTGGACCTATGGCAAGGGGGCACCCGGCTTTGACAGCGCCGGTCAGTTCATTACGAAGACGCTGCTGCCCCCCGACCATCCCCAGGCGCCCTTGCTGTTTGCCTTCGCCTGCCGGGTGCTGGATGCGCTGGGGATAGGGCAGGGGGCGGGTCATTGCGAAATCCGCATGGGGCCGGACGGGCCGGTGCTGATTGAGATGGCGGCCCGGCTGCATGGCGGGCCGCTGGCCCATGAACTGGCGCGCACGGCCACGGGTTACAGTCAATGCGACCTGTGGGTGGATGCCATCACCGACCCGGCGGCGTTCCTTGCCGGTCGTACCGGTCAATCCGGCCCCACGCTTGCCGCCGGTATGGTGCTGCTGCGCCATCCACCGCCGGCGGGCGTGCTGGAGCAACTGCCCAGCCTGGACCGCCTGTTCTGGAACCACCCACGGCCAGCCCCGCCCGCATTGGCCGGACTGGCTACCTTCATCGGGGGCGATGCGGGCATGGTGGCCGCCGACATGGCGGTCGCGGCGGGGGAGGTAACCTGCACCTTTCTGGATGATCCCGCCGCCATCGCCACCCTGCGCCCCGCCTGGCTGTCGCTTCTGGCGCAATCCTCCTGCAACCGGGCTTTTGCGGGTCCTGTCTGGTATCAGGCGGCGCTGACGGCTGCTCCCCACCTGTCCCCCAGTCTGCTGGCCGCGTGGCGTGGCGGGGAACTGGTCGGGCTGCTGCCCCTGGTTCAGGAAGGCGAAGGCACGGCGCGTTTTGCCAGCAACCTGTCAGATTACAACGACGCGGTGGTGGCCCAGGACAACCGTGCGGCGGCCCACGCCCTGATGGCCCATGCCAGGGCTTGGTTCCCCGCGCTGGAACTGGATTGCGTGCGGCCCGACGCGGCCTGCCGTATCACCGATGCTCCCCTGGCCGACCCCACCGTGGATTGTCCCTTTGCCGACCTGTCGCAGGGGTATGACGCTTGGCGGGCAGGCCGCAGCCCATCCTTCCGGGAAAAGCTGACCCGGACGCAGCGGAAGGCAGCGGCGGCGGGGGTGATCGTCGATACACTGAACCCCGATGAATGGTCCTTGGCCGCCGACCTGTTCCTGTCCCTGCATGCGGACCGGTTCGGGGATCGCAGCCTGTTTACCCGCTTCCCCTGGGCGGCCGACTTTGTGCGGGCAGCGCTTCCGGGCCTGCTGGCCGATGGTGCCGTCCATATCGTCGCCCTGCGCAGCGGGGGGGAAATCACAGGGATGTGCCTGTGCATGGTGGGAGCCGACCATCTGGGTTACTGGAATGCCGGGTTCCGGGCAGTGATGGAACCGTTTTCGCCCGGTGTCCTGATGCTGCATGCCGCCCTGCGCGAGGCGGCGACGCGGGGGCTGGCGGAATTTGACCTGCTGCGCGGGCTGGAGGCCTATAAGGATCGCTGGGCCACGGGCCGGCGGCGGATCGGGCGGTTGCCATGACGCCGCTGCCCCCCGACCCCTGGTCCATCGCCATCTATCAGGGGCCTGATCCGCTGCACCTGTCACCCTTGGCCGGCGGCGATGGGCCGGTCATGACGCGGGAACAGGTAACGGATGTCCGCGCCCGCTTCGTGGCTGATCCGTTCCTGTTTCCCCATGGCGGGCTCTGGCACCTGTTCTTTGAGGTGTTGAACCATGATAGCGGTCTGGGAGAGGTGGGATGGGCCAGCAGCACCGACCTGACCCGCTGGACCTATCAGCGCATCGTGCTGCGCGAGGGGTTTCACCTCTCCTATCCACAGGTCTTCGCCCATGACGGGCAGATTTACATGCTGCCTGAAACCCTTGCTGCGGGGGCGGTGCGGCTCTATCGCGCCGAACCGTTTCCCACGCGCTGGGTGCCCGTGGCGGATTTGGTGACGGGCCGGCTGGCCGACCCCAGCTTGTTCCAGCATGATGGACGTTGGTGGATGTTTGCCTGCCCCACGCCCGACCGGCATGACGCGCTGGTGCTCTATCATGCCGATGATCTGTTCGGGCCGTGGCATCCGCATCCGGCCAATCCGTTGCGCCACTCCTCCCCCTCCGGGTCGCGCCCTGGCGGCCCTGTGGTGGCGTGGAAGGGTGGTCTTTACCGTCTGGCGCAAGATTGCGGCCCCCGTTATGGCCATGGCCTGCGGGCCTTTGCCATCACGGTACTGACCCCGACCCGGTATCAGGAGGTGGAATGCCCCGAAAGCCCCATCCTGGCAGCCAGCGGCCAGGGTTGGAACGGCAAGGGCATGCACCATGCCGATATCTGGCCCTGGGCCGGCGGCGTCATCGCCGCCGTCGATGGCCTGTGGCGGGAGCCATCCCAATAAAAAGGGGCGCCGATCCGTCAGGACCGGCGCCCCCGCCTTATCGTGATTTCCCCCGTCACTCAGGCCGCGGCGGTCGTCTTCCGCCCGGCGCGCACCGCGTCATTTTCCAGGATGAAGCGACGCACGCGCGGCTCGATATCTTCGCGCCATTTGCGGCCATTGAAAATACCATAATGGCCGACCGCCTTTTGCAGGTGGTTGTGTTTCTTGGCCTCGGGAATGCTGCTGCACAGGCCATGGGCAGCGATGGTCTGGCCGGGGGCGGAGATATCGTCCAACTCCCCTTCCACCGTCAGCAGGGCCGTCTTTTCGATGGCCGAAGGATCGACCGTCATGCCGCGCCACTTCATGCGGCCATTGGGCAGGGCGCGTTCCTGGAAGACCTGATTGACGGTCTGCAGGTAGAATTCCGCCGTCAGATCCATGACGGACAGATATTCATCATAGAACTTGCGGTGGGCTTCCGCACTTTCCCCATCGCCGCGCACCAGATGGCGGAACAGCTTCATATGTTCGCCGACATGGCGGTCCAGGTTCATGGACATGAAGCCCGTCAACTGCACGAAGCCCGGATACACCTGACGCAGGGCGCCGGGGTAATAGAAGGGCACAGTCGTGACGACATTGCGTTCAAACCAGCCAATATCCTTGTCCACGGCCAGCTGCGTCACCACCGTCGGGGCGGCAGCCGTATCGATCGGCCCACCCATCAGGGTCATGGAGGCGGGCTGGCACGGATCATCCAACTGCGCCATCAGGGCGACGGCGGCCAGCGTCGGCACCGCCGGCTGACACACGGCCATGACATGCGTGTTGGGTCCTAAGTGACGGATGAAATCCATCACATAGTCCATGTAATCTTCCAGGTCGAAACGACCCTTGGACAGCGGCACCAGCTTGGCGTCGTGCCAGTCGGTGATATAGACATCGTGATTGGGCAGCAGCGCCTGAACCGTACCGCGCAGCAGGGTCGCATAATGGCCCGACATCGGCGCGACCAGCAGCAGCTTCGGGTCGTCGCGCGGAATGGCGCGGGCGAAATTCACCAGATTGCCGAACGGCTTTTCCAGCACAACCTGTTCGGTCACGGCCACATCACGGCCATTGATGCGCGTGGTCGGCAGCCCGAAATCCGGCTTGCCCCAGCGGCGCGTGGTGCGGTTGATCAGTTCCGCGCCTGCTGCGACCGCGCGACCGACCTTGGTATAGGAGGCGGGAAGGAACGGGTTCTGGAAGGTCTGTTGCGTGGCCTCCGCCATCAGGCGCAGGGGCGTCAGGGCGGCATGCTGAAGATCATACAGGTGATAGAGCACTATAAGCGTCCCCTTTCAACCAAGCCGCCATCCTCACTCTGGATGGCGCTCAAACCTTTGAACCCAACCCCGGCGGACATCCGTCCGGGGACCCTCGATAGCGGTACCCCTGCGGCACCCTGTCTCAGGTGCGTAGCCTAACCACGCCTGGACAGCTTGCAACAGATAAATCTCGAAACCGTTAAGATGACTTCCAGGCGACTAAAGTAGGGGGTGGCGCTTGACACCGGTCTCACCTGCCTTGTGCAAGGGCTGTTTACATATCAGACGGATGTATGTTGGCCCCCAAATATCAATGGGAACCCGCCTCTTCATGGCTTACCTTGAATGGGTCTTGTCATAGGCTTCGGCGTGACCGGAGCGCCGCTGTCAGGGTGCCATCGTCTAGATAATCCAGCTCCCCGCCCACGGGCACGCCATGGGCCAGCCGCGACAGCCGCACGCCGCAAGGCACCAGCCGGTCGGACAGGTAATGCGCCGTCGTCTGCCCGCCGACGGTGGCGTTCAGCGCCAGGATCACCTCCTGCACCTCCGGCCTGCTGGCGCGTTCCAGCAGGCTGGGGATGGAAAGATCGTCAGGCCCGATCCCGTCCAGCGCCGACAAGGTGCCGCCCAGCACATGGTAACGCCCCCGGAACGCCCCCGTCCGCTCCAGCGCCCAGAGATCGCCCACATCCTCCACGACGCAAAGCAACCCCGAGTCGCGGTGATGGTCGGCGCAGATGGTGCAGGGATCATGGCTGTCCAGATTGCCGCAGACCGAGCAGGTGCGAATGGACGATGCCGCCGCGGCCAGCGCCTCGCCCAACGGCGCCATCAGACTGTCACGCCGCTTGATCAGATGCAGCGCCACGCGCCGCGCCGACCTGGGACCCAGGCCCGGCAGCTTAGCCAGCAATTGAATAAGGCGGTCAATATCCGGTCCAATCATGGCCACGACGCTACAGGATGTTCGCCGAATGTTCCAGAAAAACCTTATGTTCCCCGCCGCTTGGCCCGGGCCGTGGGTTCGGCGATCAGGGGGTCGTCGGGCCAGTAATGGCGGGGATAGCGTCCGGCCAGTTCCTTTTTTACATCCTTGTACGACCCGGACCAGAACCCGGCCAGATCGCGCGTGACCTGCACCGGCCTGTGTGCGGGCGACAAAAGATGCAGCAGCACGGGGATGCGCCCGCCGCCCAGGCGCGGCGTTTCCGCCAGCCCGAACAGTTCCTGCAACCGCACCGCCAGCACGGGTTCTTCACCGGAATAATCAATGGGGATGCGGTTGCCGGTGGGCACCGTCAGATGCGTGGGGATTTCCGCATCCATAGTCTGACGCTGGTTCCAATCCAGAATGCCGGTCAGGGCCGAGTGCAGGTCCACCCGGTCCAGATGCGACCGCCGCGTGATACCGGACAGATACGGCGCCAGCCAGTCCTCAAGGCTTGCCAGCAGCCCCTCATCCGACAGATCGGGCCAGCGGTCGGGCGATGCGCGGTGCAGAAACGCCACCCGCCGCCGCCATCCCTCCAGCTCCTTGCTCCAGGGCAGGCAGGCAAGCCCCATGGAACGCACCCCCTCCAGCATGGCGGGCAGGACCAGATCGGCAGGTGGATTGGTCAGCGGTTCATCCTTCAGCGACAATTCAAACAAACGGCGGCGTCGGCGGGCCTGCACAATCTGCTCCCGCCCGTCCCACACCACTTCCGTCTC
>JAEMSB010000828.1 GCA_016463045.1 Niveispirillum sp. | reverse complement strand
ATTCCGGCCAGAAGCGAGCCTGCTCACCGGGGGCGATCTTGAATATGCGCCGCTCGGATTGTGGGTCGGTTGCGTCATCAAACGCATCCAGCGGTGCTTCCGCATAGGAACCCGACGCCGCCACCCAGAGGAAACTCTGAACGTCAATCATGTCCTGCGGTTGCCAGCCCCAGTCCTCAAGGCATGTTCGGATACCGGACGCCAAGCGCAGGCAAGCCTCATAGTCGCCTGCGTTCAGATGCTCGTCGCTCAACGGTCGCGGGCATCCCAACTGCCGCGCGACATCGTTGAACAAGGTGGTGCGTACGAAAATCTCATGCGCGGGATCGGCCAGCATCAACAGCAGGGTCGGCAGGCTGCGGCTGACCCCTTGCGTGCCGGATGGCATATGGCAGGCCAGGATGGCGACATAGCCGGCGTTGAAGCGTTCCACCCGTGTGGGCGTATCGCCGGTGCTAGAGAGAAGGTCGCGGAACAGGTGGACGGCCTCCAGAGCTTCGGCCCCGCGCAGCCGTCCCAGATGCTCCGTAGCGCGCCAGGATAGCAGGTTCTGGATAGCGGGCGGCTCCCCGACCTTACGCCTGATAAGCACTTGGTGCAGGGCCTGGATGGTCGCCTCAGCCTGGGCGGCATCTTCCGGCGGTGCCGTCAGCAGCGGCAGTAGTTCGGTCTGGAAGATCGCCGCCAATTGCGTCTTGTAATCCCGTTCCTGCCGACGGTAGGTCCCGCTGCTGTCGGTGAAGGTCAGAAAGCCAGTCATATGCGTCAGGAACCGCTGTCGCATCTCCTGCAAGGCGCCAGTTTCGAAGGCCAGCACAGGATGCCCCCTGTTCTGATCCGCGACCCAACGTCCGTATCCGACCAGCAATGCGTCCAGCAACCGGTTCAGGGTTGTGTCGTCGGGAAGCGCATCGACGGGGTATGCCGTCCAGGCGATAGTCCGCGCGGCCAGATCGCTGGCGGCATGGCCGTCGTCCTGGCCCAAGCTGATGTCCCCGTCCAGCCGGAATCCGACCGATTCCAGATCACCGATCAGCGTCCGAGCGTGGCTGGCCCGCGACCGCCACGCGGCCCGTGCTTCCTTGCGCCCTCTTTCCGCCAAATCCCTCGCGACACCTTGGTTCAGGCTTAGCGTTATGCCCGCCATGTCCTGACGGAAATTGAGGGCGACGGCCACGCCTTGCTGTGGCGTTGTCGTCTCTCTGGGGTCCAAGATGACCAACCAGGGAACCTTCGCCCATCGTCCCACGCCGAAGCCGGAACGGATCAACAAGCCGGGCCTGGACTGCAGGGCCGGCAGTTGTGCGAAGGCCCGTTCCAGCTTGTCGAACCGTTGCCGGAAATCGCCGGGGAAGGGGGCACTTTGTCGGGCGCTGGCGTAATCGGTGAGTAGCGCTGCAAGCTGACCTTGGATCTCGACTGACATGCTTGGCCCTTGCTCCAACTTGAGTAGACAAAGCTACGCGGCATTGCCCTATCGATACAAGATGCGGTGGAGCTAGGAACGAGAGCTGGGCGGAGCAGCAATGCCGTGGCTTTCCATCGCGATGTTGGGCGGTCGCGAATTCATCGAATGAACCGCTCCGAGTTTGCCGGAGGCTTGACTTCAATGGTTACGCGGCCATGGCT
>JAEMSB010000009.1:16054-22844 GCA_016463045.1 Niveispirillum sp. | reverse complement strand
GATCAGCGCCGCCATGCCACCAGACGGCGGGCGGCTTCGGCCACCTCTGCCTCTGCCGCCGCGAAGCTGATCCGCAGGTAGCGGTGACCGCGAGCCGTGTCGAAATCCAGGCCCGGCGTTATGGCGACGCCGGTTTCGGCCAGGATGCGCTTGCAGAAGGCCTCGCTATCGTCGGTCAGGCCGCTGACATCGGCATAGACATAGAAGGCGCCGTCGGCGGGGGCCAGATTGTCGAAGCCGGCGCGTGGCAGCTCATTCAGCAGCAGGTCGCGGCTCCGCCGGTAGCGGGCGACATGGCTGTCAGCCTCCTCCGTACAGTCGAAGGCGGCGATGGCCGCGCGTTGGGACAGGGTGGGCGCGGAGATATAAAGGTTCTGGGCCAGGCATTCGGCAGAGCGCACCAGTTCCGGCGGCACCACCATCCAGCCCAGGCGCCAGCCCGTCATGCTGAAATATTTGGAAAAGCTGTTGATGATGATGGCGCGGTCGCTGAAGGCCAGCGCCGTCTGGCCCTTCACGCTCGTGAACTCGATCCCGTGATAGATCTCGTCGGAGATCAGGCGGACGCCGTTTTCCTCACACCACACGGCCAGTTCGCGCAATGCCTCGAGCGACAGCATGGTGCCGGCGGGGTTGGACGGGCTGGCCACGATCAGGCCCTTCACGGGCTTATCCAATGCCGCCAGTAGGGCCGGGGTCGGTTGGAACCGCGTTTCGGGGCCGGTCGGGATTTCGACCGGTTCCAGGCCAAGAGCGCGCAGGATGTTGCGGTAGGCAGGATAGCCGGGGGCCGCCAGGGCCACGCGGTCGCCCGGCTCAAACGCGGCCAGGAAGCCCAGCAGGAAGCCGGCAGAGGAACCCGTTGTTATGGCGATCCGCTCCGCCCCCACCGATACACCGTAATGGTCGCGATACCAGCGGGCGATGGCCTCCCTCAATGGCGGGATGCCGAACGCGTCGGTATAGGCGATGCGGTCATTATCCAGAGCGGCATGCGCCGCCGCGATGACGCCGCGCGGGGCGGGCGTGCCCGGCTGCCCGATTTCCAGATGCAGAACATCGCCCCCGGCGGCGGCGCGTTCATTGGCTGCCCGCATCACCTCCATCACGATGAAGGGCGAAACCGCACCCCGTTGAGAGGGCGCCCAGATTGCATCTCCGGTGACGGCCTTTAAACTCGCCCTTCCCTCGCCATGTTTTTCGTGGCTAGTGTCGGGCCGAGGGGCCTTGCCGATGGATAAAGACATGTTTGCGGTTCCAAAGCGGATTGCCAGTGCGGCTGTGGCGTTGTTGATGTCAGCAACGCTGGCCGTGCAGCCCGCCATTGCCCAGCGGTCGATCAGTTTTATTCGCGACACCGAAATCGAACATATCCTGCGCACCTATTCCACCCCCATCTTGCAGGTGGCAGGTCTTGCGCCGGAATCGGTCACCATCGCCATGGTGAATGATGACAGCCTGAACGCCTTTGTCGCGGGCGGGCAGAACATGTTCTTCCATACCGGCTTCCTGATGGACACGACGGTGGAGGAACTGGTCGGCGTGACGGCGCATGAGACGGGGCACATTGCCGGCGGCCATCTGGCCCGCGCTGGCGATGCCATGTCGAACGCCGCCACCATCGCCAGCATCTTCACCCTGCTGGGCATGGCGGCAGCCATCGGGGCCGGGCGCACCGATGTCGGCATCGGCCTGATGGGTGGCGGCCAGGAAGCGGCCATGCGCACCTTCTTCGCCTTTACGCGCGGCCAGGAAGGGTCGGCGGATGAGGCGGCGATGCAGTACCTGGAAAAGCTGGGCTGGTCGTCCGAAGGCCTGATGAAGATGATGCAGCGGCTGGCGGGACAGGAGCTTCTGCCCGAAAGCCGGCAGGTGGAGTTTGTGCGCACCCACCCCCTGACCCGCAACCGTATTGAAGCCATCCGCAATTTCGTGGAAACGAAATCGCAGAATAATGGCAAGCGGTTGCCGGAAAATTTTTATGCGCTGCATGAACGCATGGTGGCCAAGCTGATGGGCTTCATGCGGCCGGACGTGGCGCTGCGCCATTATTCGCCAAGCGATACCAGCATCCCCGCCCGCTATGCCCGCGCCATCGCGCTGTATCAGCGCGGCAATGTGCGGGACGCGCTGACCATCACCGACAGCCTGATCGCGCAGGAGAAGGACAACGCCTATTTCCATGAATTGAAAGGGCAAATCCTGTTCGAGGATGGCAAGGCCGCCGAAGCCGTCATCCCCTATCGCGAGTCCGTGCGCCTGGACCCGGAATCAGGCCTGCTGCGCAACGCGCTGGGCCATGCGCTGCTGGAGGTTGGCAATGACCGGTTCCTGAGCGAGGCCATCACGCATCTGACGGCGGCGGCCCGGCTGGAGCATAATTCGGCGCTGACCTGGCGGTTGCTGTCATCGGCCTATAGCCGCGCAGATCAGCAGCCGCAGCTGGCCTATGCGCGGGCCGAGGAGGCGCTGGCGCGCGGCGACATCCGGGCCGCCAAGTACCATGCCGACCGGGCCGAGCGCATGCTGCCCGCCGGGTCGCCTGAATGGATCCGGGCGCAGGATATCCGCGTGATGGTGGAGAGCCATCCGGGCGTGCGGGAATATAATTAAGGGTTTGTCGCGAGGGCGGATGCGGGCGTTATTACCGCATCCGGCCCCGCGCCTGCCGCACCTGGAAGAAGGCGGCGACGACGGTGGGGTCGAACAGAGTGCCCGCCCCTTCCTCAATCGACTTCAACGCATCGGCCAGCGGCACCGCATCACGCCAGGAACGGCGGTGGGTCAGTGCGTCATAAACGTCAGCGACCGCGATGATGCGGGCCGCGGGCGGAATATTGGCACCCGACAGGCCATGCGGATAACCGCTGCCGTCCCAGCGTTCATGATGGGCACGCGCGATGGCGGCGCCGAAGGACAGGTAATTGCTGCCCTCCACCAGACGCGAGGCCTTTTCCAGGATGGCGGCGCCGCGTTCGCAGTGCATTTCCATCTGCTGGCGTTCATCGGCGTTCAGCATGTTTTCCTTGCGGATCACACTATCGGGCACACCGACCATGCCGATATCATAGAGCATGGCCGCCATGGTGATCTGTTCCAGGAACTCATCATCGATGATCCTGTCCCATCCCTCCTGCTGACGCAGCGCGAAGGCGATTTCGGTGACCAGCCGCGACAGGCGCAGCCCATGGTCGCCACCGCCATCCGGGTCCTTGTATTCCGCCAAGCCCGCCAGCGCGATGACAGCTGCCTTGTGCGAGCGCTTCACCTGATCATAGAGGTGCAGATTATCGAAGCCTATGGCGATCTTGGCGCCCATCACCTCTGCCAGCTTGCGTTCCAGCCCGTCCAGGGAGCGGCCCACATGCAGGCACGCAGCGGCATCGCGGCCATCAGCGGTGCGCAACCACAGGATGGCATCCTTGTCATCGAAATGATGCTGGCGGGCGCGCAGCACCTCCATCACCTTGGCCGCCAGGGCCGGATCGACGCTGTGGCCCAGCGGCAAGCCCACACTGTCGGCATGCCGTCCCTGGCCTGCCAGGATCTGTGCATCGGCGCGGGCATTGCCACGCGGCACGCAGACAAGACCGTCGGGCACCACATCCAACACGCGGGCCAGTTCACGCAGCACCGCCTCGGCAAAGCGGTCGATGGCGCGTAGGGTGAACAGGTTGCTGGAGGCATCGATGATGCGTTCCATGCCCTGGCGGGAGCGCATCAGCTCGGTGATATGCTCATACGAACGCAGGGCCGCGACGGTGGCGGTGCCCAGCTTCTGCGCCGTCAGTTCCGTCTTGGCCTTATAATCATTGATGTCATAGCCGTGGATGACATCATCTTCGGGCGCCTGTCCCGGCTGTCCGGTGCGCAGAATGATGCGGACCTGGCTGTTGCCCAGTTCATCACGGATTCGCGGTACCAGGCGCAGGCCGGCATCGTCCGTCTCCATCACCACGTCCAGCAGGACCATGGCGATGCCGGGATCGTTGCGCAGGATGCCCAGCGCCTCTTCCGCCGAGTAGGCGGACAGAAACTGCACCGGACGGCTGCGATAGGCGAATTTCTTCATGACCAGACGGGTCATGGCATGCACTTCGGGATCGTCATCGACGATCAGAATCAGCCAGGGACGGACAGAAGCAGCGGACGCGTCAACGGCGACCGGAAGTTCCGGACCCTCCTCCTTGAAGAGGAATTCGTCGTCGTCGCCCACCATCACAACCGTACGCCGCTCCCTGTCATCGTCCGTAACCCCGTCCTTTTGCTGGACGTATCAACCATGGTCACGGTCGCACATTGCCATTGGCAATACCAATGCACACTTACGTATCACGGCATAGCTCGTGCCCAGAGGCAAGCCCCTTGAAAACAGGGGTTTCATTCCGCGTCGCGGTTGCGCGCGTGGTCTGACCGGTCCATGGTGCGGGCAACCACTTCATGGATGCGTGATCAATGTTCTCTCGTCTTCGCCTTTCGGGTCCGGTTCTGGCGCTGAGCTTGGCCCTGTCCTGTACAACTGCCCTTCCCGTGCTCGCCGCCGACAAGCCGCTGGACAAGAATGCGGTTGAACAGATCGTCCGCGACTATCTTCTGACCCATCCGGAGATCCTGCTGGAGGCCATGGAGGCGCTGGAGAAGAAGCAGCAGGCCGAGGGCGACAAGGCCGTTGCCGAGGCCTTGAAATCGAATCGGAAGGCGCTGGAACAGAATGCCGTGTCGCCGGTGGGCGGCAATCCCAAGGGGGATGTCACCCTGGTCGAGTTCTTCGATTACAATTGCGGCTATTGCAAGCGCACCCATCCGGAGCGCAGCGCCGCGGTGAAGGGCGATGGCAAGGTCCGCGTCGTCTATAAGGAATTCCCCATCCTGGCGCCCTCCTCCAAGGAAGCCGCCAAGGCCGCCCTGGCCGCCAACCGCCAGGGCAAGTATGAGGCCTTCCATACCGCGCTGATGACCCATGAGGGCCGCCTGGACAGCGACGCCATCCGCGCCACGGCCAAGGATGTCGGGCTAGACCTGAAGAAGCTGGAACAGGATATGGGCGATCCCGCCATCGAGGCGGAGATCAAGGCCAATATGGAACTGGCCCAGAAGCTGGGCATCCGTGGTACGCCGGGCTTTGTCATCGGCGATACGGTGGTGCCGGGCGCCATTGAGACGGAGCAGTTCATCGCGCTGTTCAACGCGACGCGTGCGGCCAAGAAGGCTGGGGGATGACGACTAGGGGGCACTGCGCAAATTAGACAGGCCCCATCGTTGAGGGGCTGAGCGGTCTGCCGCGGCGGCCGGTTCCGGCGGTAGGATCAACCGATCAACCGCCCGGAGGCCGCCTGCGATGTGGAACCATGTCTGCCGTACCGCCCTTATCCTGACGGCGCTTGCCGTTCCCGCAGGCGCGCATGAGGCTTCCAGCCTGCCCTATCCGCCGGGCACCACGGTGACGGCGGCGGATGGGTATCTGTATGAGGCGTCCAAGCTGACCGAGGGTGTCTGGCTGTTCGCGTCGCCGGAACCGTTCCATGTCCAGCCCTATGGCAATGTCGTGGCCGTGGAGCAGGCGGACGGGTTCGTGCTGTTCGACAGCGGCGGCACGCCGGCGGGGGCGGCGCGCATCCTGGACATGCTGGCCAGCCTGTCGCCCAAGCCGGTCAAGGCCGTGATCGTCAGCCATTGGCATGGCGACCATATCAACGGGCTGCGCACCATTCAGCAGCGCTGGCCGCAGGTGCGGACCATCGCCACCAATGCCACCCGCCGCACCCTGACCGACCCCAAGGTCGCGCGTTTCATGCCCACAGGGGATACCGCTTCCGATGATGCGATTCGTCGCAATCTGGAGGGGGCGGTGGGCCATCTGCGCAGTCAGGCGGCCCGGACCGACCTGCCCGAGGCGGTGCGCGCGGGCAATGCCCAGGCGGCCCGAGAGCTGCAACATTACGGTCAGGAACTGCTGGGCGGGGCCATGCTGGTGCCCGCCGAAGGGTTCGATGACAGGCTGCTGATCGATGATCCGCAGCGCCCCGTCGAGCTGCGTTTCCTGGGCCGCGCCAATACGGATGGGGATGCCGTCGCCTGGCTGCCCAAACAGAAGATGTTGGGGAGCGGTGATATCGTGGTCTCTCCCATCCCCTATGGTTTCGGGTCGTATCCCAAGGATTGGGAGGCCACACTGACCGCCCTGAAAGCCTTTGATTTCAAGATGCTGGTGCCCGGTCATGGCATGGTGATGAGAGACGCGACATATCTGGACCGGCTGTCCTCCCTGATCGCTGAGACGCGTGCCAAGGTGGCGCCGATGGTGGCGCAGGGGCTTTCATTGGACGATGTTCAAAAACAGATCGATCTTTCGGCGCAGGCGCAGATGTTCAGCGGCGGTGATGCCTTCCGGTCCCGCATCTTCGACCAATATTGGCGCCAGCCATTTGTTGCCAGCGTCTTTAAAGAGGCCAAGGGCGATCCCATCATACAGGGGGGTGGTTGACTACCTTCCGTAACGTAATGTCGATCTCCATTGCCGATGCGGCCAGCCATGCTATAACCGCCCGGCTTTCGGCGAACATCACAAGGGACGGCCAAGTTGGCCCAACAGCCTTCGATCCTCATCCTGAACGGGCCGAACCTGAACATGCTCGGCACCCGTGAACCCCAGATTTATGGGTCGGAGACGCTGGCCGATGTCGAGGCCCTGTGCCGTGCCGAGGGCGCGCGCCTGGACCTGGAGATCGATTTCCGCCAGTCGAACCATGAGGGCGAGCTTGTCACCTGGATCCAGCAGGCGCGCGGAACC
>JAEMSB010000009.1:0-16044 GCA_016463045.1 Niveispirillum sp. | reverse complement strand
CATCTAAGCAACATCTTCCGCCGCGAACCGTTCAGGCATCATTCGTATGTCTCGATGGCCGCGCGGGGGGTCATATGTGGCCTGGGTTCGCATAGCTATGTCCTGGCGCTGCAGGCGGCTGACCGCCTGATCCGTGCCACGGCCAAGCCCTGAAACCACCGGTCCCTTTCATAAGGTTGAGAACACCATGTCGAGCTTCGATCTGGATGCCAAGTTCGTGCGCACCATGGCCAAACTCCTGGAGGAGTCGGGCCTGACGGAAATGGAATATTCGGAAGGCGAGCGCCGCATCCGGCTGAGCCGCGCGGCCCCGCCGGCCCCGATGGGCTATGCCCCGGCCTATGCACCGGCCCCGGTCGCCGCAGCAGCCCCCGCTGCCGCCCCGGCTGCTGCGGCTCCTGCCGCCGTTGCCCCGGCCCAGCATCCCGGTGCCGTGAAGTCGCCCATGGTCGGCACCGCCTACATGGCAGCCGACCCCAACTCCCCGCCCTTCGTGAAGGAAGGCGATACCGTCAAGGCCGGTCAGACCATCCTGATCATCGAAGCCATGAAGGTCATGAACCCGATCAAGGCCGCCAAGGGCGGCACCGTGACCCAGATCCTGGTCGCCAATGCCCAGCCGGTCGAATTCGGCCAGCCCCTGCTGATCATTGAGTGATCGATCCATGACGGCGAAATCCCAGGACGGGCTGTTCGAAAAAGTCTTGATCGCCAATCGCGGCGAAATCGCGCTGCGCATCCACCGCGCCTGCCGCGAGATGGGCATCAAGACAGTGGCCGTGCATTCCACGGCCGATGCCGACGCCATGCATGTGCGTCTGGCCGATGAAAGTGTCTGTATCGGCCCGCCGGCCGCCAAGGACAGCTATCTGAACATCCCGGCGATCCTGTCGGCGGCGACCATCACGGGCGCCGACGCCATCCATCCCGGCATCGGGTTCATGGCCGAGAATGCCCAGTTCGCCGATATGGTGATCGAGCATGGCTTCGCCTGGATCGGGCCGACGCCGGAGCATATCCGCGTCATGGGCGACAAGGTCACCGCCAAAAAGACGGTGATCGCGCGCGGCCTGCCCTGTGTGCCCGGTTCCGATGGCCCGGTGGACAGTTTCGAAACGGCGGCGAACGTTGCCGATCAGATCGGCTATCCCGTCCTGATCAAGGCCGCCGCCGGCGGTGGTGGCAAGGGCATGAAGGTCGCCTTCAGCCGGGAAGAGCTGAAGGAAGCCTATTCGCTGGCCCGTGGCGAAGCCCGCGCCGCGTTCGGCAATGACGAAGTGTACCTTGAAAAGTACCTCGCCAATCCGCGCCATATCGAGGTGCAGCTGCTGGGTGATCACCATGGCAATGTGGTGCATTTCGGCGAACGCGACTGCTCTGTCCAGCGCCGTCACCAGAAGGTGGTGGAAGAGGCCCCGTCGCCCGCGCTGAACGCCGAGGAGCGGGAGAAGGTCGGCTCGCTGGCCGCCCGCACCGCCAAGCTTCTGGGCTATCGCGGCGTTGGCACCATGGAGTTCCTGTACGAGAATGGGCAGTTCTATTTCATTGAAATGAACACCCGTCTGCAGATCGAGCACACGATCACGGAGATGATCACGGGCGTCGATCTGGTGCGTGAACAGATCCGCGTCGCCACCGGCGCGCCGCTGGGCTATACGCAGCAGGATATTCGGTTCCACGGTCATTCCATCGAATGCCGCATCAATGCCGAACATCCCGAGACGTTCATGCCGTCGCCAGGCCAGATCAAGCAGTATCATGCGCCGGGCGGCCTGGGCGTGCGCGTCGACAGCGCGCTGTATGATGGTTATCGCGTACCGCCCTATTATGACAGCATGATTGCCAAGCTGATCGTCCATGGCAACACGCGCAATGAATGCCTGATGCGCCTGCGCCGCGCGTTGGAGGAATTCGTCATCTCCGGTGTCGATACCTCCATCCCGCTGCATCAGAAGATCATCGCGGAGCCGGATTTCATCAACGGCGATTACGATATCAAGTGGATGGAAGCCTGGATGAAGCGTCAGCAGGGCTGAGGTTTCGTTCGGTTCGAACAAAGAAAACCCCCGGTGGCCGGTTGGCCGCCGGGGGTTTTTGCTTGGGCGTGCGTAGGCCAGGTCGGGGCGTCAGCCCCGCCCTGACAGAGATGGACTGAAAGCCTTTGCTGTCAGGGCTCGGCTTGTGCCTCGACCTGACCTACGGGTTCATTCCAATATCGCCAACTAATGTCAGGCCAGCGTTGCCGACAGCTTGACCTCCGCGTTCAGCACCTTGGACACGGGGCACATGGCCTTGGCCTGGGCAGCCACTTCCTGGAACTTGTCAGCGCTGATGCCGGGGATTTTGGCGGTCAGGGTCAGTTCGACGGTGGCGATCTTCGCTTTCCATGATCAGCACGGCCCCGGTCTTCAGCTCCTCCGGCGGGAAGCCGGCGGCGGTCAGCAGGAAGGACAGCTGCATGGAGAAGCAGCCGGCATGGGCGGCGGCGATCAGTTCCTCCGGGTTTGTCCCCTTGCCATCGCCGAAGCGCGCCACAAAGCTGTAGGGCACATTGGCCAGCGTTGCGCTCTGCGTGGACAGGGTGCCGCTGCCATCCTTGCCGGTGCCATGCCAGACGGCATTGGCAGTACGCTTGATCTGGGCCATCGCTGCGTCTCCATCGGGAAAAGTTGTATGATGGAAGCGTAACACCGGTTTATGACGGGTGGCAGCATGGTGTTGGGGATTTTTAGATGGTTTAACGCCGCCGCTTTGTGTTCTTGCCCCCGAACTCGATACCACCCACGTTCAGCCCGCCATCCTTGGTCTTGGCAGCACCCTTGGTGCGGCCCGCCTTCTCCGGCTTGGCGCTGCTGCGCGGCTTTTCGCCCTGGGCCGAGGCGCGGATGGGGCTGGCGCCGGGGGCCAGGCCCAGGTCGATGGCTTCCAGGCGGCGGATTTCGTCGCGGATGCGGCCCGCCTCCTCGAACTCCAGATCGGCGGCGGCGGCGCGCATCTTCTTTTCCAGCTCGGCAATGATGGTCTTGATGTCCTTGCCGGCCAGACCGATGCCTTCCGCCGCACCGGTATCCACCTCCACGCGGTCGCCGCGCTCATAGACGCTACCCAGGATGTCGGAGATATTCTTCTTCACCGATTCCGGGGTGATGCCGTGGGCGGCGTTATATTCCAGCTGCTTGGCACGGCGGCGGGCCGTTTCCTCCAAAGCTGCCTTCATGGAATTGGTTTCGCGGTCGGCATAGAGGATGGCGCGGCCTTCGACGTTACGGGCCGCACGCCCGATGGTCTGGATCAGGCTGGTACGGCTGCGCAGATAGCCTTCCTTATCGGCATCCAGAATGGCGACAAGGCCGCATTCGGGGATGTCCAGACCCTCGCGCAGCAGGTTGATACCGATCAGCACATCGAACACGCCCAGGCGCAGATCGCGGATAATCTCAATCCGTTCGAGGGTTTCGACGTCGGAGTGGATGTAACGGACCTTGATCCCCGCCTCCATCATGTACTCGGTCAGCGCCTCCGCCATCTTCTTGGTGAGCGTGGTGACCAGGACGCGCAGGCCCTTGGCCGTCACCTCCCGCACCTCCGCCATCACATCGTCCACCTGTGTGTCGGTGGGGCGGATGATGACCTGCGGATCGACCAGACCGGTGGGGCGCACCACCTGTTCTGTGAAGACGCCCCCCGTCCGCTCCAGCTCCCAATCGCCCGGCGTGGCGGAGACAAAGACGGTCTGCGGACGCATGGCGTCCCATTCCTCGAACTTCAGCGGACGGTTATCGGCGCAGGATGGCAGGCGGAAACCGTAATCGGCCAGGACCGATTTGCGCACGAAGTCGCCCCGGTACATGCCGCCCACCTGTGGCACCATGACGTGGCTTTCATCGACGATCAGCAGGGCGTCTTCGGGCAGATACTCAAACAGGGTGGGCGGCGGCTCCCCCGGATTGCGGCCCGACAGGTAGCGGGAATAGTTTTCGATGCCGGCGCAGGAGCCGGTGGCCACCATCATCTCAATGTCGAAGGTCGTGCGCTGTTCCAGACGCTGTGCCTCCAGCAATTTTCCTTGTGGAACAAGCTCATCCAGCCGCAGCTTCAAGTCGCGCTTGATCTGTTCCACGGCCTGAAACAGGGTCGGCTTGGGCGTGACATAGTGGCTGTTGGCATAGATACGCACCTCCTTCATGGAGGCCAGCTTCTCACCGGTCAGCGGGTCAATCTCATTAATCGCCTCCAGCTCATCCCCGAACAGCGACAAGCGCCAGGCGCGATCCTCCAGGTGGGCGGGGAACAGTTCGATCGTGTCGCCCCGCACGCGGAAGGAGCCGCGCCCGAAGCCGGCATCGTTGCGGCGATATTGAAGCTCAACCAATCTCTGAAGAAAACCCTGCCGGTGCAGCATCTGCCCGACCTGCAGGGGGATGGTCATTTCCGAATAGGTTTCGACCGAGCCGATACCATAGATGCAGGAGACCGAGGCCACGATGATGCAATCCTGCCGCTCCAGCAGGGCGCGGGTGGCGGCGTGGCGCATGCGGTCGATCTGTTCGTTGATCGAGCTTTCCTTCTCGATATAGGTATCGGTCCGGGGCACATAGGCCTCGGGCTGATAATAATCGTAGTAGGAAACAAAATACTCTACGGCATTGTTTGGAAAGAAACTTTTCATCTCTCCATAGAGCTGCGCCGCCAGCGTCTTGTTGGGCGCCAGGATCAGGGTCGGGCGCTGCACCTTCTGGATCACATGCGCCATGGTGAAGGTCTTGCCCGAGCCGGTGACGCCAAGCAGCACCTGATCCTTTTCGCCCCGGATCAACCCCTCGGTCAGCTCCACAATCGCGCGCGGCTGATCACCTGCCGGCGTGTATTCCGACACGACGGTCAACGGTTCGATGAACGGCCTCTCCTCCACCTTGATGCGCCAGGGCATGGCGGCTTCGGGGACGAGGGCGGCGGCGGGATCGGCGGTCTGGCTCATGGCCGGTAATCTATGCCTGTCCAGGGCCGGCGAAAAGGGGTTTGATCTGTTTTTGTTCCCTTTGATCATGTGCATCGTGGTGACGGGCCCTAGAACATGGTTAACTGACCCGATGACAAGGGCGGGAGGTCAGGATGGCGGCGGTTGGACGGCAGGTGGCTGGTATTGTGGCCGGCATTATTCTGTGTATGGTCATCATCATGGCGGTTGAGAAGGCGGGGCACGCGCTGTTCAGCGGCGAGGCCTTGTTCGCCGCTCCGGTTGTCGCCTATCTGGTTGCTGTAACGGTGGGCAGTATCACTGCCATCAAGGTGGCAGGGGTACGGCGTTGGTGGTTACCCGGCATCCTCGTCGCTGTGTTGGCAGCAGGTACGATCATGAACCTGACCATGATAGAGCATCCGGTTTGGTTCGCTCCCGCAGCCGCGATCGCCTTGATCGCCAGCTATGCCATCGCCTGGCGGCTCACGCGGGCGGTCTGAAACCGGGGGATTCCAATAATTGCCGCCCATCCCAGGGGCTGAGCATCAGGTGGAAATCGTCGCCCACAACATCAAGATGGTCGATCAGCAACTGGGCGGCGCGTAAATCCACCTCAGTCTCCAGCGACAGGGCCATGCGGTCAAGGTCGGGCCGTCGCACGCGCAACTGATTGACCAATCGGACCAACCGCACCAGGGCGGCGGCGAGATCGTCGGGCAGTCTTTGCAGGTCGGGATAGGACAGCATGGGGCGGATTTACGGGCATGGTAAGGGTTGGCGGCCTGAGACTATGCGCCCGAAATTGTTAACAAGTAGCCTGTTCATACAGATAGGTCCCTGTAAATTCACTGGACCTGCTGCCAATCCCGCCTATAACGATTGGGTGGTATATGGCTGGCAGGGGGCCGGTCTGGTTTGGGGAGAGTGACGCCCGTGTCTCAGGCGCTTCAAACGGTTGCCCAGCTGGCGCGTGCAGCGGAGAAGGGTTTGCCCATCGGTCCGGGCGCGGTGCGCATGGACGATGCCGGCGATTTAAGCGTCACCAGCCCCACCACAGCCTCGCGTCATCATTTCTTCCTGGACGGGCTGATGTTCCATGTCAGCCTGACACCCGATGAAAATGGCACCCTGCTGCAGATCTGGGCCGAGGTGGGGTACATGCCCTTCACCATCGAATCGCCCGAGAAGCGTATGCGCCTGTCCAAAGTGATGCGCGCCGCCGGCCACCTGCAGAACGCCCGGTTCGTGGTGGATAACAAGCAGATGATCATGGTGCTGGGTCAGGCGCATGTGGATGGCCACGTCACCCTGCCCGACTTCATGTATGAGATCCTGCAATTCGTGCAGGAGGCGCGGCCCTATCTGAAGGTGCTGGGCCAGTATCTGTGATTAGGGGTTGCTGAGAGCGGCCAGGGCGTCGGGCGTGTCGACATCCATCAGGATGCCCGTATCCTCTACCGCTACCTCGCAGACGACCGGCGCGTGTGCCGCGATCAGGGCCCGCGCCCCCTTGTCGCCCTTCAGGGTCAGCATTTCTGGAATAAAGGCGGCATCCCAGAGGACAGGGTTGCCGCGCTGACTGCCGCAGGTCGGCAGCACGATGGCGCGGCCATCATCGGGGCTGTAGGCCGCGATCAGGCGGTTGATAGTGGCCGCCGTCAGGCGCGGCATGTCGCCCAGCAGGACCATCACACCGTCAATATCATCCGGCAAGGATGACAGGCCGGCCTTCAAGGTGGCGGACATGCCATCGGCATGGTCGGCGGCGTGGACAAATTCCACGGGCAGGTCGGCAAGGGCCGCACGGATTTCGTCGGCCTGATGCCCGGTGGCGATGGTGAGGCCCGTCAGTTGCGATGACAGGGCCGTATCCACAACATGGCGGACCAGGGGTCGGCCCTGCCATTCGCACAGCAGCTTGTTGGCCCCACCCATGCGCCGGCCAAAGCCGCCGGCCAGGACAAGCCCATGGATACGCGGCGCGCGCGGCAAGGCAGTGGCAAGCGCGCGTGGCAGGGGCCGGCCCGGAATTTCGGCCAGCAACCCGCCAACACCCATCGCCATGATCGCAGCGGCATCGACGGGCAGGCCCGCCCCCAGCCGCTGCAACACCCAATCCACGCCATTCAGACGCGGCGACCGGGCGCAGCCGGGCAGGCCCAGAACGGGCCTTCCATCCAGGTCGCCCAGCAGCAGCAGATTGCCGGGGTCCACCGGCATGCCCAGATGCAGGACGCGACCGCCCGCCGCCTCAATCGCCGCCGGGATGACATCGCGGCGGTCGGTGATGGCCGAGGCCCCGATCACCAGCAGGATATCACCCTCCATATCCCGCAGGGCGGCGGCCAGCGCGGTGATATCGTGCGGACACCGAATATCCGCCACAAGGTCAGCGCCGATGCCGGATAGGCGGTCGGCGGTGACGGCGACGCTTTTATCAAGCACCGATGGCTTGGTACCCGGCAGGGTCGTCTGGATCAGGCCGGCGGACAGGCCGATCCAGGGCGACAGGGAGACGGGGCCGATGCCTGCCAACATCCATTCCAGTTTCGTAATGATGCTGTCGGGCACGGCAAACGGGATGATCTTGATGGTGGCCAGCATCTGGCCCTTCAGCACGGGCGTGAAGGGCGGGACGGTGGCGATGGTCACCGCCTCATCCACGCGGTTCAGCGCATGGATGGTGGCCGCGTCGATGGTAGCAAGCCCGTCAGCGGCGGCGAACAGGTTGACGCGACCGGTATAGGCGGCACTGACCGTGAGGTTGGGGCCGGCCAGACGGGCGGCGATGCGGGTGGCGACCGCATCTTCGCCAACATCACCCGGTTCCAATTGGGCAACGGTGATTGTTTCGATACCGGATTGGGCCAGGAGGGCCGCATCATCGCCGCTGATCACACGGCCTTTGGAAAAGCGGCCATGGGTGTGGTGGACGCCATGGGCCAGGATGGCCCCCACAGACGCGGCGACCGGTACGGGACCGAAACGCATTCGCCTAGGCCTTCCACTTTTGGCCGCGCAGGGCCAGGATGATGTCGGCCAGGATGGAGACGGCAATTTCGGCAGGCGTCACCGCCCCGATATCCAGGCCGACAGGGCCATGGATGCGGGCAAGCTGTGCCTCCGTCACCCCCTGCCCGCGCAGCCGTTCCAGGCGCGCGGCCTGGTTCTTGCGCCCGCCCAGTACACCGACATAGAAGGCATCGCTGTCCAGGGCCGCGATCAGGGCCGGGTCATCGAATTTCGGATCATGGGTCAGGGCCACGACGGCGGTACGGGCATCGGGGCGCAGGGCGGCCAAGGCCTCATCCGGCCAGTCGGTGACCAGGGTGGTGTCGGGGAACCGTTCAGGCGTGGCAAAGGCGGCACGCGGGTCGATCACCGTGACATCCAGACCGGCCAGCCGAGCGGC
This sequence comes from Niveispirillum sp., assembly GCA_016463045.1. GTDB lineage: Bacteria > Pseudomonadota > Alphaproteobacteria > Azospirillales > Azospirillaceae > Niveispirillum. The sequence goes on along the minus strand of JAEMSB010000009.1, from coordinate 7,672 downwards.
GGGCACCAGGGCCTGCGCCAGATGGACGGCCCCAACGATCAGCAGGCGGTTGGCGGGCGGGTGGACATTGATGAAGAAACGGCCCTCGTAGAACTCAACGATGCCGCTGCGGCTTTCCCGGATGGCGTCCAGAACCTGGGGCAGGAATTCATCCTCCAACGCCACATCGCCCATCTGCCGCCCGTCCGCATCGACCAGCGTCTGCAGGCCCGACCCCAGATCGGTGACCAGGGCCACGGCGCGGCGGTCGGCCAGGGCGGCGCGCAGCGCGTCAAAAATCCGGGCCTTCATTGGATCGACTCCACATACACTTCCAGCTTGCCGCCGCAGGCCAGCCCCACTTCCCAGGCCATTTCATTGCTGATCCCGAAGGACAGGAAACGCGGTTCGCCATCGGATAGGACCTTCGCCGCCTCCATCACCACGGCCCCTTCGACACAACCGCCGGAAACGGAGCCTGCCATGGCGCCGCTGGCAGAGATGGCCATCAGACTGCCCACGGGGCGCGGGGCAGAACCCCAGGTGGCGATGACATGCGCCAGGGCCACGGATTGCCCGGCATCACGCCAGGAGGCGGCCTGGGCCAGGATGGCTTCGTTATCGTCGCGGATCATGGAAGGTTCCAGAGTGGGATCAGTCGCATATGGGGATGCCGGCGGCGATTTTCAGTCGGCCGGGGTCAGGGCGGCGGCGAAGGCGGCGAAAAATTCATCGGCCAGTTTGGCGGCGGTGCCCTGGATCAGGCGCGCGCCCAGCTGCGCCAACTTGCCGCCCACGGTGGCTTCCGCCTTGTAGCGCAGGATGGTGGTGCCATCGGGACCATCGGTCAGGGTGACCACCGCCCCACCTTTGCCAAAGCCGGCGGCCCCGCCCTGCCCTTCACCGGTGATGCGGTAGCCGTTGGGGGCATCAATGTCCGACAGGGTGACGCGGCCGGCGAATTTGGCGCTGACCGGCCCGATCTTCAACTTCAGCTTGGCCGACAAGGTCGTGTCATCGTCCCGCACCAGTTCCTCGCAGCCCGGAATGCAGCGGCGCAGGGTTTCGGTGTCGTTCAGCGCGTCCCAGACACGGGATCGCTGGGCCGGGATGGCGTATTCGCCTTCCATATCCATCGGGATGTTCCCACAAAATTCAAACCAGGGCGCCGCAGCCTGCCACAAAGCGGGGCCGAAAGGAAAATTCGGCGTGAAGCGCATTGCGTGTGAATGGAATTTTCTGAAAGATCAATGATCAAGAAAAGGGCCGTGGACAGGCCCCGCGCACCGAAGAACGGTCAGCAGCAACAAACAACGGGAGGATGGTTCATGGACGGTTTGAACCGGCGGCAATTCGGCATTCTGGGTCTGGGCGGCATGGCGGCTGCGGTGATGGGCGGGTCCCTGCCGTCCCTGGCACAGGCCCCGCGCTTCGTCACCATCCTGACCGGCGGGACCAGCGGGGTTTATTACCCTCTGGGCGTTGCCCTGTCGCAGATCTATGGCAAGGCCATGCCGGAGACGAAGTTCACGGTTCAGGCCACCAAGGCATCGGCAGAGAACCTGAACCTGTTGCAGGCCGGTCGTGGCGAGATCGCCTTTACCCAGACCGATACGCTGGTCCAGGCCGTGCGCGGCGATGCGGAGGTGGGGTTCGCCAATCCGTTGGACAAGCTGCGCAGCCTGGCCGTGATCTATCCAAACTATATCCAAATCGTGGCGTCGAAGGCGTCAGGCATCAAGACCTTGGCCGACCTGAAGGGCAAACGCATATCGGTCGGCGCACCGAAATCGGGCACTGAGATCAACGCGCGGGCCGTGGTGAAGGCTGCGGGCCTGTCCTATGCGGATTTCGAGAAGGTCGAGTATCTGCCGTTTGCAGAGAGTGTCGACCTGATGAAGAACCAGCAGCTGGATGCCACCCTGCAATCCGCCGGTCTGGGCGTGGCATCGCTGCGCGATCTGGCCAGTTCCATCGACATCACCGTGGTGCCGGTGCCGGCGGAGACGGTGGCGAAGATTGGCGAGGCGGTTTACCGCTCCGCCGTCATTCCCGCCAACACCTATAACGGCCAGACGGCGGATGTGCCGACAGTCGTGACTGGCAATGCGCTTGCCACGCATGCCGGCCTGTCGGACGAGGCGGCGTACCATATGACCAAGCTGATGTTCGAGAATCTGGAGGCCATGAAATCCGCCCATGCGGCGGCCAGGCAGATCGCCCTGTCCAAGGATGCGGCGACGGAATTCGCGCCCCTGCATCCAGGCGCGAAGCGGTTTTATCAGGAGAAGGGGTTGGTGTGAGGGGGCGCGTAGGTCAGGTCGAGGCAGAGCCTCGCCCTGACAGAGAAGGCTTTCAATCCATTGCTGTCAGGGCTCGGCGTGCCGCCGCGACCTGACCTACGATTTGATCGAGGTCCCCTTATATGAGCAATGCCCCCGACATTGATGAAGAAGCCGTCCGCCGGGCGGTGGAGAGGGATGATCCGACATCGGCGATTACGCGGCTGGGCGGGGTGGACCGCAGGGTCATTTTTGTGATCGGCGTGGCGTTTGCGCTGTTTCAGCTATGGACCGCCACCTTCAACCCGCTGTCCAGCCTGGTGGTGCGGTCGGTGCATGTGGGGTTCCTGCTGCTGATGGCCTTCCTGCTGATCGGTGCGCGGGATGGAATGAAGCGGGAGAAGGTGCCCGCCTATGACTGGGTGCTGGGCGGCTTTGCCTTCCTGCTGGGACTTTATCATTGGGTGTTCGAGCATGATTTGATCCTGCGGTCGGGCACGCCGACGGACCTGGATCTGTGGGTGGGGGCGGCGAATACCCTGCTGGTGGCAGAGGCGGCGCGGCGGATCATGGGTTGGGGATTGCCGGCCCTATGCCTGATCTTCGTGCCTTATGCGATGCTAGGGCCATATATGCCCGATATCCTGGCCCATCGCGGGTATGAGCTGGATCAGGTGATCGAACAGCTGCATTTCTCCACCGAGGGGATTTACGGCACGCCCACCTTCGTTTCCTCCACCTTCATCTTCCTGTTCATCCTGTTCGGGGCGTTTTTGGAGAAGGCGGGGGTCATCGGCCTGTTCAATGACCTGTCCATGGCCTTGGTCGGGCGGCGGCTGGGCGGGGCGGCCAAGGTGGCGGTGGTGTCGTCGGGCTTCATGGGCATGGTCAACGGGTCGGGCGTGGCCAATGTCCTGACCACCGGCCAATTCACCATCCCCATGATGAAGCGTTTCGGCTATTCCGCGAAATTTGCCGGCGCGTTGGAAGCGACCGCCAGCATGGGCGGGCAAATCATGCCGCCGGTGATGGGGGCTGCCGCCTTCATAATGGCCGAAACGCTGGGCGTTTCGTACCTGGAAGTGTGCAAGGCGGCGGCGATCCCGGCCATCCTGTATTTCGTCTCCGCCTATTGGATGGCGCATCTGGAGGCGGCGCGCGCCGGCCTGCACGGATTGCCGGAAAGCGAATGCCCGAAGCTGTGGCCGTCGCTGCGCCGGGGCTGGCATCTGCTGCTGCCGCTGGTAGCGCTGGTCACCCTTCTGCTGTCGGGGCGTACGCCGCTGTTCGCGGGCGTTGTCGGCATTGCCGGCACAGTCGTGCTGATGATGGGTCTGCTGCTGGTGGCGCAGATGGGGCCGGTGGCGCTGCGGGTCGCTTTCTGGATCGGGCTGGGCCTGGGGGCTTGGGGCCTGACGCAGGCGGGCTTGCGCACGGAGCAGATGGCCATGGTGGTCATCGGCCTGCTGGCCCTGCCCTGCTTTCTGATCAAGTCGGGACGCAGGCTGCTGAACGCGCTGATGGAGGCGCTGGCCGACGGGGCGCGGGCGGCAGTGGCGGTGGGCATTGCCTGCGCCCTGGTCGGCATTCTGATCGGCATGCTGACCCTGACGGGGCTGGCATCGGGGCTGGCCGGGATCATTGTGGAATTGTCGGGCGGGAACCTGCTGCTGGCCCTAGTGCTGACCATGGTGGCCTGCATCATCCTGGGCACCGGGCTGCCGACCACGGCCAATTACATCATCACCGCCTCCATCGCGGCACCGGCGCTGCAGCAACTGGGCGTGCCGCTGATCGTCAGCCATATGTTCTGCTTCTATTTCGGGATCATGGCCGATCTGACGCCGCCCGTGGCGCTGGCGGCCCTTGCGGCGTCGCCCATCGCGCGGGCGGGACATATGGAGATTGCCTGGCTAGCCACCCGCATCGGCATCGCCGGATATTTGGTGCCCTTCATGGCGGTGTTCGACCCGGCCCTGATGCTGCAATCGGGCGACTGGCTGGACACGGCCTATATGGTGGTGAAGGCGCTGGTGGGGATCGGTATGCTGGGGATCGTCACCGTCGGGCATTATAAGACCAAGCTGGCCGTGTGGGAGATGGTCTGGGCCTTTGCGGCGGCGGTCCTTCTTGTGTTGGCCATGCCGATGACGGATGAGGCGGGGTTTGTGCTGGCGGCGCTATTCTTAGGCCGGCAGCTCTGGCGTGGCCGGCAGGTGGCGGGGGCCGCCGCCTGATGGCGGGGCTGCTGGCCCTGTGCCTGATCGCCGGGATGCAGCCGCCCATGACGGTGCCAACCGATCGGTTCACCCTGTCCTGGACCCATTCTATCGAGAAGGTGGAATGGCATGAGGAATATCGGGTCACCGATCTGGGCCTTATCCTTGAGACGTCGCGCGTCAAGGGCAGCGGCGTAGGCATGGAGCCGGGGCCGGATGCCAGATTGATCGAAGGCTGGTGGATCAGCCACCCAACCCTTGCCCCCCTGCCCGAACTGGTGCTGGCGGGCAGCCATTTTGGCGGGGATCATATGATCTGCATTCCCGGACGGTGCGCGCCGCTTCGCCAATGGCTGGGCCGGGACAATGATGGGCCGGTACGTTTGGTCGCATGTTCGACACGCAACTAATAACGGTTTGCAAAGGAATGTCCGGCATCCTAAGTATGAAAGATGCGTGACCCTGCCGGGTCGTGGGACAAGGTGGAAGGCGTCGGCCCCCGAATGGATACGACGATCAATGATGCGATGATCCGGGATGCGGCCGGGCGGAACCAGAAGGCGGGTTGCCCGCCGCTGGACATGGCAGCCCCCCGTCATGCCCCCCTGCCCCTGCCGTCCCTGTCGCTGGACAAGGTCAGCCACACCTATGGCGCCAAGCGGGCGTTGAGCGATGTGTCACTGTCGATCGCGCCCGGGGAGATTGTCTGTCTGGTGGGACCCTCGGGATGCGGGAAATCCACGCTTCTGCGGCTGGCGGCGGGGCTGGAGACAATCCAGGAGGGCAGCGTCGCCATCGCAGGGCAGACCATTGCGCAGCCGGGATCGTCTCTGCCGCCCGAACGGCGCGGTATCGGGCTGGTGTTCCAGGATTACGCCCTGTTCCCGCATCTGAATGTTCTGGACAATGTGCGTTTCGGCCTGAACCGGCTGCCCGCGGTGGAGCGGGACGAACGCGCCATGGCGGCGCTGGAACAGGTGGGCATGGAAGGTTTCGTGCGCGCCTTCCCGCATGCCCTGTCGGGCGGGCAGCAGCAGCGGGTGGCACTGGCCCGCGCCATGGCGCCGCGCCCGTCGGTTCTGCTGCTGGACGAACCCTTCTCTGGCCTGGATACAAGGCTGCGTGAGAGTGTGCGTGACGAGACATTGCATGTGCTGAAGCGTAGTGGCGCCGCCACCATGATCGTCACCCACGATCCCGAGGAGGCCATGTTTCTGGCCGACCGCATCGCCCTGCTGCGCGATGGCAGGCTGGTGCAGGTGGGGTCGCCGACAGCGCTTTACACCAAGCCGGTGGACGCCTTTGCCGCCAGCTTCTTTGGTGAGGTCAACCAGTTGGCGGGGGTGGTGCGCCAGGGCCGGGTCGACACGCCGGTCGGGTGCCTGACGGTTCCACATCTGGATGAGGGGGCGGCGGTCGATGTGCTGATCCGACCCGAAGCGCTGCGCCTGACCATGGCGGCGGATGGCGATGGTATCGGCGTGCCCAATCTGGCGCGGGTGGAGGCATCCCGCCTGCTGGGCCGCACCAGCCTTGTGCATCTGCGGATCAGCGACCGCGACGGTCGACCGCACCATCTGCATGCCCGTGCGCCGGGCCATTTCCTGCCCGAGGATGGCAGCCATGTGTCGGTAACGCTGGAACCCCGCCAGGCCTTTGTATTTGAAAAGATGTGAGTGGTGGCGCGATTGCGGCCACGGGGCCTTTCTGCCATGATCCCGCGCCTTTCCGATGGTACGGGACGGCGGCCCCTTTGCAGGCGGAGTTGAGACATGGGTGGCTTGGGCGTTTGGGAGATCCTGATTATCCTGGTGATCGTCATGGTCATTTTCGGGGCGGGTAAGCTGCCGAAGGTGATGGGCGACCTGGGTCAGGGGATCCGCAACTTCAAATCCAACCTGTCTGACGGTGCCAAGGCCGAGGACGATGTGAAGACCGATCCGGTTCCCCCCGCCAAGCCCGACGAAACGCCCAAGGCCTGACACCATGTTTGATATCGGCTGGTCCGAACTGCTTGTGATCGGGGTCGTGGCGTTGATTGTCATCGGTCCGAAGGATTTGCCCAAGGCGTTGAGCACCATGGGCAAATGGATGGCCCGCGCCCGCGCCATGGCACGCGAATTCCAGAATAATGTCGATGACATGGTGCGTCAGGCCGAACTGGACGAGTTGCGCCGGCAGGTCCAGAAGGCCCGCGAATTCAACCTGACGGACGAGCTGGAAAAGAGCATCGATCCCGATGGCGGTGTGCGCAAGACGCTGGCTGTTGAGGATTTCACCAGCCCGGCCCAGGCCGCCAGGACGGACGACAAGCCTCCTGCCCCGAAGGCCGATGCCAGCGGTGAGGATGTGGCCGACATGGCCAGTGCGGCCATCCCGCCTGTCCCGGCCCCGGCCCACATACCGGCACAGACCGGCACCGCCGCCCCCGACGCTGTCAGCGCCGCCGCCGCCGCCGTAACGGCGGCCCCCGTGGAACCCACCAAGGATAAGACGCCTTGAGCGAACCGATCGAACAGGATGAGCTGGACGCCGGCAAGATGCCGCTGCTCGACCATCTGATCGAGCTGCGCAACCGGTTGATGTGGAGCGGCGGGGCGCTGATCGTGGCGTTTCTGGCCTGCTTTGCGGTCGCCGACCATATCTATCAGTTCCTGATGCACCCGCTGGTGCAGGCACTGGGCGCCAAGGCGGCGGAACGGCGCATGATCTTTACCGCGCCGCAGGAATTCTTCCTGACGCAGGTGAAGGTGGCCTTCTGGGCTGGCGCCATGATCGCCTTTCCCATGATCGCCACCCAGATCTACAAGTTTGTGGCGCCGGGCCTGTACAAGCATGAGCGCAAGGCCTTCGTACCGTTTCTCGTAGCCACACCGGTGCTGTTCGCGCTGGGCGCGTCGCTGGTCTATTTTTTCATCATGCCCATGGCGTTGAAATTCTTCCTCGGCTTCGAGGTGGAGGCGACGGCAACGACACTGGCGGTGCAGGCGGAAACGAGGGTTGCGGATTACCTGTCGCTGATCATGGCATTGATCTTCGCCTTCGGTCTGGCGTTTCAGCTGCCAGTGCTGCTGACCCTGCTGGCGCGCGTCGGGCTGGTCACGGCGGATGGTCTGGCGTCCAAGCGGCGCTATGCCATCGTCATCATCTTCGTGGCCGCCGCCATCCTGACCCCGCCCGACGTGATCAGCC
>JAEMSB010000827.1 GCA_016463045.1 Niveispirillum sp. | reverse complement strand
CTGACAGGCACGGTCCCACAGGGCCAGCTGGCGCTCCGGCTCCTCAATGGTGGCCATTTCGACCAGCATGGACCGCGACACCTGCCGCTCATGCTGCGGATAGCTCTTCAGGATGTCCGGATGCAGGGTCAGCAGCCGCAGCGTGGAACTGATCTGCCCCTGGGTACGGCCGATGGCCCGGCCCAGCGCGTCCTGCGTGTAATGATGCTTGTCCATCAGGCGCTGCAAGGCGCCCGCCTCTTCCAGGGCGTTCAGCTCCTGGCGCTGCAAATTCTCGATCAGGCTGATCTCATCGACATCGCCTGCCGTGACCAGAACGGGCAGCCAGTCCCAGCCCAGCTTGCGCGCTGCGCGCCAGCGCCGTTCGCCGGCCACGATGTCGTAGAGCCCCAGCTCCCCTTCCGCCACCCGCACCAGCAGCGGGTGCAGGATGCCGACGCGCGCCATGCTGCCGGCCAGTTCGTCCAGCGCGTCCAGATCGAAATATTTGCGCGGCTGGTCGGGCCGGGGCCGCAACCGGTCGATGGCCAGTGACAGGATCAGCGGCGGGCCGGGGGCGGCGTCATCGGGATGGGTAGACATAGCGTCAGCCATTAGATCAATCGCCCCCGCGGGTCAATGCGGGCGCATGCCTCACGACACAAGGCAATCCAGCGGCGTGAAAACCGGCAGGGCGGGCAGCGACAGATAGGCTGATGGCGTCACTGTCCGACGCTCATAAATGCAGACCGGCGTGCCATCGGCCAGCTTCATGGGCACCCAGCGAGTCAGGGCATGGCGCACCGTCATGCCCCCCTGCACATATTGCAGCCAGATCATGCGGACGGTGGCCACCGCCATGTCCCCGCCAAAGAACCGCCCCTGGGCGTTCAGCATGGCGTCGATCTCCGCCGTCAGGTCGGCCTGCTGCTGGGTACGGTTGGCAAAAAACACATCACGACCTAACGGCTGATCGGCGACCAGCGTATCGCTGACTTCCAGAATACGGCTGGGCTTGCCGGCCAGGGGATCGCGGTCGGTGCGGAACACATGGCGCGGGGCCTTGCCATGCCGGATTTGCGAACACAGGTCCGCCGTACCCACCGGCTGTTCCAGAAGATCGCGGACCAGACGCTGTACCGACAGATCGGGCATATCAGCGCCACTTTCCCAGCGGTGAAGGGTGCTGGGCGGGACCTTCAGCTGGGCCGCCATCTGGGCAAAGGTCCAGAACCGGGTGCCGCGTACCAGACGCAGCATCTCCGGCCAACAGACCTTATCGCTTGCAACCAATTGCCCTTGCATGGTCCCCGGCGCGCCCTGTCAATTCAGCAGTGATTATTACACTGATTCCAAACAGGGGACGAAGCGGGAAATAGACGTGGTAAACAAAAAATGAAGCATGCGCGCCGAAAACAAGGGGATGCCAAGGCAAGGCATCCCCTTTTCCTTCTTATACCCTTTGCGTACTGTGCGGATAATCCTGGGCGATCAACCAGAAATTCAGCGCGACTCCGAACAGGCAGAACAGCATTCCGCCCAGGAACATGCCCGGGTCCTTGGCGCCTGCCGCCAGAAACAGGCCCACAAAGCCGAGCACAACGCCCAACAGGCGCAACGAAACGTTACCGATCATGATACTCTCCTATTAAC
>JAEMSB010000826.1 GCA_016463045.1 Niveispirillum sp. | reverse complement strand
GCTTATCCTTGTCCCCCTTAGGTAACCGATTTCCGGCGCGTTGTCAGTCCATCAGACCGTGCCATAGGCCTTCGCGACGATGGCCGCGACCTCAGCATGGATGATGTTGCGGACCGCCTTGTCCGCCGTGGGATTGGCGTAATAGCTGGTCAGCAGCAGCGGCCCGCCAGCGGGCGGCCACAGGATGGCGATATCATTGTTGAAGGCGCCATAGGTGCCGGTCTTGTCCCCGATACGCCAACCCGCCGGCAGACCGGCGCGCAACCGCTCCTTGCCCGTGCGGTTATCAATCATCCAGTCGGTCAGGCGCTGACGCGACGCCGGGGTGAGAACGTCACCCAGCATAAGCGACCGCATCAGACCCAGCATGGAAACCGGCGTGGTCGTGTCCCGCACATCGCCCGGCCCTACAACATTCATCGCCGTCTCGATCCGGTCCACCCGCGTCACGCTGTCCCCCGCCGCGCGCAGAAAGGCCGTCAGCGCCGCCGGCCCACCGCTTTCGCGCATCAGGACATTGGCGCCCGTATTGTCGGACTGGATCATGATGGCCTGGCACAGGTCGGCGATGCTCATCCCTTTGTCCACCTGCGGGCCGGTCAGCGGCGACCATTCCACCAGGTCCTGCTTGCCGAACGTCACCATCCGGTCCAGCCGCTCCTGCCCCGCATCGACACGCGACAGGATGTAGCCGGCCAGCAGGAACTTGAACGTGCTGCACATGGCAAACCGTTCATCGCCGCGCCAGTTCATGGCGGCCCCCGTCTTGGTGTCCAGCAGGGCCACGCCCAGCCGCCCACCCCGCGCCCGCTCCAGCGCTGCCATAGCTTCCCTCATGCCATCCATGGGGGCGGCACCGGCTGGCATGGGCGCCAGCCCTTTTAGCGAGGCGGCGGCCAATGCGCCAAAGAATACCGTATTTCCAATAAGTTGGCGTCGCGTCAGCATCTCTGTCTCCCTTGTTGTGCGGACAAGGTAACGGCGCTGTCAGACCCCGACAAACTGTGATAAATCGGATGAAGCATTAGAAAAACTAGGCCATCTATGACCCGCCCGCACCTGCCCCTGAACGCGTTGCGCGCCTTTGAGGCGTCGGCCCGGCACCTATCCTTCACCAAGGCCGCCATTGAACTGTGCGTGACGCAGGCCGCTGTCAGCCATCAGGTCAAGGGGCTGGAGGCCCGGCTGGGTGCCACCCTGTTCCGCCGCCTGCCGCGCGGTCTGGTCCTGACGGATGAAGGCATGGCCCTGCTGCCCGGCGTACGCGACAGTTTTGATCAGATTGCCCGCCTGCTGCACCGGTTTGATGGCGGGCCGGTCACGGAATTGCTGTCGGTCGGCGTGGTCGGCACCTTTGCCGCCGGCTGGCTGCTGCCGCGCATCGACGGGTTCCTGGCCGACCATCCCTTCATCGATCTGCGCCTGTCCACCAACAATAACCGCGTCGATATCCAGGCCGAGGGGCTGGACGCCGCCATCCGCTTCGGTGATGGTGCCTGGCACGGGATGGAAGCGCAGGCCCTGTTCACGGCGCCCATGTCCCCCCTCTGCATCCCCAGCATCGCGGCCCGCCTTCAAGGTCCCGCCGATCTGGCGGGGGAACGGCTGCTGCGGTCATACCGGTCGGATGAATGG
>JAEMSB010000309.1:234-6075 GCA_016463045.1 Niveispirillum sp. | reverse complement strand
GGCCGGATGTATCCGCGCCCTGCCCCGCATCATGGCTGCAACCTTCGCGCTGATCGCGCTGTGTACGCTGCTGGGGCTGGCGGTCTCCGCTCTATGCGGTGTCGACTTTTTGACAGGCTATCTGGCGACAACGCCCGGCGGCATCGACGCCATCCTGATCATCGGGGCCACGGTGCCCGTGGACCTTCCTTTCATCCTGTCGGCGCAGGTGGTGCGCGTGCTGCTGGTCCTGCTTCTGGGACCGGCCCTTGCGACCTACGTGGCCCGCCGCCTGACCTGACCGGCTTTCCCGATCCCACAAAGCGGAGAATTCCGATGACCAACGCTGCAAGCATCCCGGAACAGGCGTCGCAGGCGGAATGGAAACTGCGCACCGACCTTGCCGCCACCGTAATCGACAAGGTGCGCCAGCAATCGACTGGCCCCATGGCCGACATGGCGGCGGAACGGCTGGCCTGGCCTGCCTTGCTGCGCCGTCTGGACCGGGTTGATCCCGGCTTCCGGTGTTGATGGGGGGCCGTCCCATGCGAGGGTCACTGTCAGGTATCCTACCTTTGCTGGAAACGGACCCGTGGTTCGCCGGGCTACCGCCCGCCTGCCGCGGCTGGCTAGCTGCGGCCGCGCGGCGCACCCGGCTGGCAGAAGGCGATCTTGCCTATCGCGTAGCTGATCCGCCGGGTGGACTGTTCCGAGTGCTGTCAGGGGGCGTGCGGCTGATCTCCTATCCCGTGACAGGACGGCCGCTGGTCAATCTGGTGGTGACGCCCGGTCGCTGGTTCGGGGTCCTTTCCACGCTGGATGGCGGGGCGCAGCCTTATGACGCCATCGCCATGAGCCGCACCGTGCTGCTGCATATCCCGAAGGCCGACATCGACGCGATCAGGGCCGTTTCTCCTGACCTGCTGCGCCATCTGGCCCTGCTGGCGTGCCAACAGCAGCGGGCCGCCATCGACCATGTCGGTCTGCTGCTGCGGCGCAGCCCGCCTGCCCGGCTGGCGGATCTGCTGCTGGAGATGGCGGATGGAAAGGATGGTGGCAGTCGCGTGCGTATCGCGCGCGATGATTTGGCCGGGCGCATCGGCCTGTCACGTCAGGGGCTGGGGCAATTGCTGCTGGAAACCGAACGCGCCGGCCTGATCCGCAGCCGTCCGGGCGGCATCGACATCCTGGATCCTGCAGGTCTCTCGGCTTTGGCCCGTTGAGTGCTGATTTTTTGCATCCAAAATCTTGACATAATGAATTCAATAATTCAGTCTCTCCCCACTGGCCTCATGGCAGGCCTCCGCAATCATCTGGATTGAGCAATCATGTTGGACGGTCCGATCAAAATCCTGGTCCCCACCGGGTCCCTGGGTGCCGGCGCGCGCGAGGAGGAGGTGCGTTACGGCATCTCTCGCGGTGCGCACGCCATCGCCACAGACGCCGGCTCCACCGACAGCGGTGCCGCCTATCTGGCGTTGGGCATTTCCAAGAATAATCGTGGGTCCGTGAAGCGTGACCTGACCATCCTGATGCGGGCCGGTGCCGATGCCGGCATCCCGCTGATCGTGGGCACCAGTGGTCAGGCCGGTGGCGACCGCAACCTGGACTGGACACGCGACATCGTACTGGAGGTGGCAGCCGAACTGGGCCTGCGTCCTAAGATCGCCCTGCTCTATTGTGAGCAGGAGAAGGAGACGCTGAAAAAATACAATGCCGCCGGCAAGGTCCGACCGCTGCCGCCGCTGGGCAATCTTGGCGATGAGACCATCGACGCCTGCGACCATATCGTCGCCGTGATGGGACCGGAACCCTATATGGCAGCCCTGGCGTCCGGCGCCGACATCATCCTGGGCGGGCGCACGACCGACACGGCAGTGCTGGCCAGTTTCGCGCTGCTGAAGGGTGCGCATGTCGGCGCCTCCTGGCATGCGGCCAAGATCGCCGAATGCGGCGGGCAATGCACCGTCTCCCCCGCCGCCAGCGCCGGCGTCCTGATCTCCATCGGCACTGACGGGTTCGAGGTGGAACCCCTGTCCCCGACCAACCGCTGCAATCCAGACAGTGTGTCGGCCCACATGCTGTATGAGAACAGCAACCCCTTCCTGCTGACCGAGCCGGGCGGCGTGTTGGACGTGACCGACGCGATCTATACTCAGCGTGACGACCGTACCGTGGTTGTCACCGGCTCCGTCTGGCGGCCACAACCCTATACGATGAAGCTGGAAGGCGCCGGCAGTCGCCGGTTCCAGACCGTCATGCTCATCGGCATCCAGGACCCCCATGTCCTGGCCGATGTGGACAGTTTCCACGACCGCTTGCTGGCCGCCCTTTATGACAGGGTACACAAGACCATCGGTGCCGCAGCGGGTGACTTCCACATCTCGCTGCGCATGTATGGCTGGAATGCTGTATCCGGTGACCGCCCCCCGCCCGGCACCCAAGCCCCACGGGAGATCGGGGTGCTGTTCGTGTCCACTGCCGACAGCCAGGAAATGGCCTCGCAGATCGCCAAGGCCTGCAACCCCTATTTCTTCCATTTCCCCGTGGTCATGGACGAAGAACTGCCCAGCTACGGCTTCGCCTTCAGCCCGGCCGACATCGACCGAGGCCCCGTCTACGAATTCCTGTTGAACCATGTGGTGGAACTGGACGACCCGATGGAACTGGTGCGCACGGTTTGGATCGATCTGAGCCTAGGGGGGGCGGCATAATGGTCAAGCTCAAGGATGTCTGCCGTCATGTCCGGTCCAAGAATGCCGGACCCTTCTGGGTCACCTTCGACCTGTTCTTTGACGGGCCGGAAACGTTCCGCGACTATCACGCCCACCCAGCGCTGGGTCCGGACACGTTCCACAGCCTCTACGGTGCCGACCCTGCGCTGGTGCGGCATTACCCGGTGCCCAGCCTGAACATGGTCAAAATCTCTTACGCCCGCAGCAGCCCGCAAGGCGGCGTGGTAGAGCGCGACATGCATTGCGGCCAGCAATTTGTGCGGCTGCTGGATGTCGAGTTGGGATAAGAAGGCCGAAGACCGGAAGCCCGCCGGGCTTCCGGGATCAGCGCGGGATCACAATGGTCTTGAGCCGGTGCCTGGTGGCCAGCACATGGCTGGACATCAGGCGCTGGGCCTCTTCCGCATCCTCCCGCCGGAAGGCGTCCAGCGCCGCTTCATGCTCAGCCTGGCTTTCCATGATGTGGTCGGGCGGGCTGGAAGAAAGCTGGCGATAGCGCAGCGGTACGCTGGCCGCAATGCTGGGGCACAGCCGGGCGGCGTCGCCCAGGATCGGATAAATCAGGGTCATGCGCACAGCATTGCGCAGGACCTCATTGCGCGACGCGACCAGGATGGAACGGTGAAACTGCCGGTTCAATTCGTACCATTCATATTCAATCTTTTCGGACCATTGGCCCTTATCCAGGATGGCTCGCCCCTGCTCAACCAGACTGATCGACTGGCGCAGCGCGCCCGGTTCCCAGCCCAGATTGACAGCCGACCGCGCGGCGATACCTTCCAGCGTCGCGCGCACCTCAAGACTATCGAACACGTCGCCAATGGTGACCGCGCGGACCGTGTAGCCGCGATTGACGCTGTAATTCACCAGCCCCTCTGCCGACAGCACGGCCAGCGCGCTACGGATGGGCGTGCGCGACACGTTTAGCAGGGTGGCCAGCGCTTCGGCTCGCAGCTTGCTGTCCGGGGCGATCTTGCCCGTCACGATCATTTCACGCAGTTGCATCAGAACGGAATGGGTGGCGGGTTCGGTCTGCTGCGGCTCGGCCAGTTCGCCAGCCTCCGCCTCATCAATGCCCGTCGCTCCCATCGCCTGTTCCATGTCTCAATCCTCTGCGCGCCCGCCTGCGGCGTCTCGTCATCTTTCTCTTACACTGATCCCTGGGCAGCCGTGCAACCCCTGAAAGAACGGCTGCGCCAATATTGACGATCAGCGCCCGTCTGCGACCACCGTTCCGGGCGGCGGTGTCAATCCGTTGAGGATAGCCACGACCGATCGCGCTGCCACCAGATTGGTGCGCGCCAGCCCTTCATGGGAGGAGGCGCCGGCATGGGGTGTCGCCACCACCTGTGGCAGGGCCAGCAGCGCTTCGGACACCGGGGCAAAGGAGGCATCTCCCTCGCTGACAAACACATCCAGACCCGCCCCGCCCAGATGGCCTGTTCGCAGTGCTGTCAGCAACGCCGCATCATCGACCAACCCACCGCGCGCCGTATTGATGAGAAACGCCTCCTTCTTCATGGCGGCCAGAGCCGGCGCATTGATCATAAAACGTGTAGCGGGCGTCAACGGCGCATGCAGGCTGACAAAGTCGCTGCGGCGCAGCAGTTCCGGCAGGTCGACATACTCCACACCGGTCGCGGCGGCATAATCGGGATCGGGATTGCGCGTATGGACCAGGACCTTGGCGTCGAAGCCGGACAGGCGGCGCACCACGCTTTTGCCGATGCGGCCCAGCCCGACCAGACCCACCGTCCGCTCGCAAAGGTCATGGCCGTTAAGGATGGACCAGTCACCGGCCAGCATGGCCAACTGGCTTTCGCGGAACCGCCGCGCCACGGCGATCATCAGGCCGATCGTGTGATCGGCCACGGCATCGTCATTGCCGCCCGCCGCAATGGTCACGACCCGACCCAGTTCGCGGGCCGCCGCCACATCGACCCGGTCATAACCCACGCCGCGCCGTGCAATGACCCGCAGGCCGGGCAACGCCTCCAGCAGTGCCCGCGTCACCCGCGCATGCCCGACGATCCACCCCGCCGCTCCGTCCAGCAGATGGCACAACGTCTCGAAATCCAGATCACCATCCCCCTTGCCCGGCGGCAACGGGACCTGTTCAACCTCACAGCCATGGGCGCGCAGAAAGGCATGGGACCTGTCATCAAAGAAGCGCTGCGTGACGACAATCTTGTGCGGAGCGGGTGACATAAGACGAGGCTCTTCATGGTCAGAGAAGGGCATATCCTATCTTCACTAGAATTTTTTGCATCCAAAAAATGTCATTGTGGATTTTATTGACGGAGATCCCGCCACACCAACAACTGGGCGATCTTGCCGGGTCCCCATTGTTGAACCTTGCCTTGGGGTGCAGGCGGAACTCCACCCAGGTGAAATCGGGGGCCAGATTGATATCGTCTGCCAGCAGCCCATACTGGGTATTCACCTCATCCAGGCTGTTGACCGTCAAGGTCTCGAACATCAGTTCCAGCGGACCGGGCGCCAGCTTTCCCTTCAGATTGAAGGGATTGAACTTGTCATAACTACTGTGCTGCGCAATCAGCGACAAGGTGACGGAGCCACCCTTGGGCGCGTCTGGATTGACATAGTCAAAATGGCTGAAGCCGGCGGGATATTTCGGCTCCCCAAACTGGGCGACGCCATGGGCGGCCAGCGTTGGGGACGCGAGGAACAGGCTGGCAAGCAGGGCCGCGACAAGGCGCTTCATGGTGATGACCTATAGTGACGCCTGGATCAGGCTCTGCGTATAGGGATGCTGGGGGGTGGCGATTACCTGTTCGGTGTTGCCATCCTCGACAATCTCGCCATCCTTCAGGACATAGACCCGGTGGGCCAGGGCATTGATCACCGACAGATCGTGGCTGATTAGCACATAGGCCAGATTGTACCGGTCCTGAAGACGGCGCAGAAGGTCCAGCACCTGGTTCTGGATGGACACATCCAGGGCCGATGTCGGCTCGTCCAGGATCAGGACAGCAGGCTCCAGAACAATGGCGCGGGCGATGGCAATGCGCTGACGTTGCCCGCCGGAAAATTGGTGCGGAAAGGCATGCAGGACATTCTCCGACAGCCCCACCTCCTCCAGCACCCGCACGATGCGCGCCCGCCG
>JAEMSB010000309.1:0-224 GCA_016463045.1 Niveispirillum sp. | reverse complement strand
CTGTTCCACGGTACGCTTGGGCGACAGCGACCCGAACGGGTCCTGGAACACCACCTGCAGGCGGGCCCGCAATTTGCGCCGCTCCGGCTTTGACCGCGCGGCAAGGGGCAACCCGTCAAAGATGATCTCACCCGCCTGCGGACGGATCAGGTTCAACAGCGCCTGGGCCAGGGTGGATTTGCCCGACCCGCTTTCCCCCACCACACCGATGGTCTCCCCCGCCC
>JAEMSB010000825.1 GCA_016463045.1 Niveispirillum sp. | reverse complement strand
CAGCCTGTCTGACGTGGTGGCGGGCCGCCTGATCCGTGCGCTGGAGGCAACTTGCGCCCGTGTCGGCGGGCCGGTGACCCTGGTCGGCTATTGCATGGGCGGGCTTCTGGCGCTGGGGGCGGCCCTGCGCCGGCCCGACCTTGTGTCGGGTTACGTGGCACTGGCCACGCCCTGGGATTTCCATGCCGATGATGCGGCGGCGGCGCAGCGTACGGCGGCCCTGATCAACCCGTTTGATCCCGTCATGCGGATGCTCGGCGAACTACCGGTGGATGCGGTGCAGACCCTGTTCGCCACGCTGGACCCGCTGCTGGCCTATAAGAAATTCAGCCGCTTTGCCGCCATGGATATGGCCAGCGATGAAGCGGACGATTTTGTGGCGCTGGAGGATTGGCTGAATGACGGCGTGACCCTGCCATCGGCCATCGCGCGCGAATGCCTGACGGGCTGGTATGGAGAGAATACGACCGGTCGGGGCGAATGGCGCGTGGCCGACGCGGCGGTCCGGCCCCAGGCGCTCACCTGCCGTTCTCTGGTGATTGTGCCGGCCCGTGACCGTATCGTGCCCCCGGCCTCTGCAGCCGCCCTGGGCAGCGCCATGCCCGGTGCCACTGTCTGGCAGCCATCGCTGGGCCATATCGGCATGGTGGTCAGCGGCGGTGCCAAGGCCAAGGTCTGGGCGCCGTTGCGGGATTGGCTATTGAACGGAAATTGAGACAGCCATCAACGCCCATCGACGCCGCTGAAAGTTCCCCTTACACTGCCCAACAGAAGGGGGCAGGAACGCAGCGACCTATGCGAGTCAAGGGTTTGCCGTTAATTCCTCACCCTAAATCTTGTAATGATTCGGGAACCCGCTTTCTTGTCCCTGCGTTCTGCCCCTGTCCCCCTGCTTTTGCTGCTGCCGGCCTTGCTGGCGGCACCTGTTCTGGCGCAGGAGAAGAAGCCCGATCCGACCAAGCAGTTGCAGCAGGTTGAGCGCGATCTGAAGGAAGCGGACAAGGCCAAGGCTGAACTTGATGCCAAGGCGGAACAGCTGGAAAAGGACCTGGCCGACCTGCGCGCCCGCGCCATCGAGGCCGCGGATCAGCAGCGGACCCAGGCCGACGAACTGGCCCGGCTGGAAGGTGCCCTGGGTGAGTTGGGGACGGAAGAAAAGGCCCGGCTGGAGAAGATCGAGGCTGACCGTGCCGCCCTGGCCGATCTGCTGGGCGCGTTGCAGCGTCTGTCGCGCCTGCCGCCGGATACCATGATCGCCGCCCCGCAATCGCCCAGCGATACCGTGAAAAGCGCGCTGCTGCTGCGCTCCGCAGTGCCGGAGCTGAAGACCCGTGCCGATGCGCTGGCCAAGGAACTGCAAGGGCTGGTCGATCTGCGCCGGCAATTGGCCGAACAGAAGGACAAGGCCGCCCGCGCCGCCGAAAGCCTGACCCTGCGTCAGAAGGATCTGGCCACACTGGTGGCCAAGCGCGAGGAACTGTCGAAGACGACGGACAGCGAGCGGGCGCGGCTGGCGACCCAGATGGCGTCCCTGGCCGATAAGGCCGGCGATCTGAAGGAACTGATCGAAAAGATCGAGGCGGAGCGCAAGGCCGCCGCCGCCCGCAAGGCAGAGGCCGACAGACAACGTCAGGCCAAGCT
>JAEMSB010000308.1 GCA_016463045.1 Niveispirillum sp. | reverse complement strand
ATCATGCCCCAGACCCCGTCCGAAGCCGAGATTGCCGCCATCATCCAGGCGACGCATGGCGACGTCTTCGCGATCCTGGGGCCGCATCCGCTGCATGACGGGTCGGGGCGTGTGGAATTGCGGGTATTCAGGCCCGATGCGGACCGGGTGACGGTGATCGGTGCGGATGGGGCGGAACGGCTGGACCTGCCGCGCCTGCATGGTGACGGGTTTTTCGCCGGCACCCTGACCGCCGAACAGGCAGCGGGATACCGGTTGCGTCTGTCGCGTGGGAATGACCGTTGGGAGATTGAGGACCCGTATCGATTCCCACCCATCCTGGGGGAAATGGACCAGTATCTGCTGGGCGAGGGGCGGCACTGGCGGTCCTATGAAAAGCTGGGCGCGCATCTGGATGTGATCGACGGCGTCGCAGGTGTGCGCTTCGCCGTCTGGGCGCCCAATGCGCGGCGCGTGTCGGTTGTGGGCGACTTCAATGGCTGGGATGGTCGCATCCATGTCATGCGCCTGCGCTTAGGCGCCGGCATCTGGGAGATTTTCATCCCCGGCGTGACCGAGGGTGCGCACTATAAGTATGAGATGCTGGATGCCGGCGGCTACATGCTGCCGCTGAAGGCCGATCCGCATGCGCTGGCCGCCGAATTCCGGCCCGCCACCGCCTCCATCGTGTCGCGCATCGATCATCACCCCTGGCGGGATGCGCAATGGCTGGCCAAGCGTGCGGCGCGCAATGCCCGTTCCGCCCCCATTTCCATCTATGAGGTGCATCCCGGCTCCTGGCGTCGGCCCGGCCATGGCGGTTACCTGAACTGGCGCGATCTGGCGAACCAGTTGGTGCCCTATGTGCAGGAAATGGGCTTCACCCATATTGAAGTGATGCCCGTTCATGAGCATCCGTTTGACGGGTCCTGGGGCTATCAGGCCTTGGGCCTGTTCGCGCCGACATCGCGCTTTGGCACGCCGGCGGATTTCCAGGCCTTTGTCGATGCCTGCCATCAGGCGGAAATCGGCCTGATCATCGACTGGGTGCCCGGCCATTTCCCGACCGATGCCCATGGTCTGTATGAATTCGACGGTTCGCACCTGTACGAGCATGCCGACCCGCGCCAGGGCTATCACCCCGACTGGAACACCGCGATCTATAATTTCGGGCGGAACGAGGTGACGAATTTCCTCATCTCCAACGCCCTGTTCTGGCTGCGGCACTATCATATTGACGGGCTGCGCGTGGATGCGGTCGCCTCCATGCTGTATCTGGACTACAGCCGCAAGGAAGGCGAATGGATTCCCAACCGCCATGGCGGGCGGGAGAATCTGGAAGCCATCGATTTCATGCGTCGCATGAATGCGCTCGTCTATGGGACCGAGGAAGGGCAGGGCGGCGGGGCCATGACCATTGCCGAGGAGTCCACCGCCTGGCCCGGCGTGTCACAGCCGGCCCATGCCGGCGGCCTGGGCTTCGGCTATAAATGGAACATGGGCTGGATGCATGACACGCTGAAATATATGCAGCGTGACCCGATCCATCGTCGCCATCACCATAGCGACCTGACCTTCGGCCTGCTCTACGCCTTCTCCGAAAACTTTATCCTGCCGCTCAGCCATGATGAGGTTGTGCATGGCAAGGGCTCGCTGCTGGCCCGCATGCCGGGGGATGACTGGCAGAAATTCGCCAATCTGCGCGCCTATTTCAGCTTCATGTGGACCCATCCGGGCAAGAAGCTGCTGTTCATGGGCGGGGAATTCGCGCAGGGACGCGAATGGAACCATGATGGGCAGCTTGACTGGCATCTGCTGGACGATCATGGCGGCGGGCATTGGCACCGGGGCGTGCGCGATCTGGTCCGCGATCTGAACCATCTCTACCGCGACACACCGGCCCTGCATGAGCGGGACTGCGAGGGCGAGGGCTTCCGCTGGATCAAGGGCGGGGCGGCGGATGAAAGCGTGCTGGCCTATAGCCGCCATGGCTTTGCCGAGGGGGCGACCGCTGTGACATTGGTGAATTTCACACCCGTGCCGCGCCAGCGTTATCGTGTGGGTGTGCCGTCCGGTGGGGTCTGGCGCGAAGCGCTGAACAGCGATGCCGCCGCCTATGCCGGCAGTGGCATCACAAATCCGGAACCTATGCAGGCCGAAGCTCTGCCCTGGGATGGGCAGCCGTTCAGTGTGGAGATCGCCTTGCCGCCGCTGGCGGGTCTGGTGCTGCTGCCGGCTTGACCGCAAACCCCATCGCGGTTATCCAAATCGGGCTCTGGCGGAGCCGGCGGGTGCCACGCACCCCGTAAACTAAGTGCCCCGGATCGGGTCGGGAACCCGTCATGGGAGCACTGAATTGATCGACCGCAGCCGCCAGATTGCCCTTTTCGACCGCTATGACCAGCCCGCCGTGAATATCGCGGCGGTGGCCGATTGCCCGGATTTCGTGACGCCAGCCAAGGATGCCGGTATTCCGCCCTTCGCCCGCGTCCTGCACGCCATCGGGCGGGCCAGCATAGACATCCCGCATATGCGCCTGCGCCTGCTGGAAAAGCGGGTCAGCGAGGTGAAGAACCTGACCATGTCCTATACGGTGATCGGGCGGGATCAGAACCTGAACTTTTCCACCATCCCGTTCGTGCCGGATTTCCAGGCATTCCTGAAAAACTACCTGGCCGACCGGGAAGTGGCGCGCAACGCCGTGGAACTGCGGCTGACGCCGTTGAGCACCCGCGATTACATCTTCACCACCTGCCTGCCCTGGCTGCGTTTCACGTCGATCCAGCATCCGATGGCACGGTTCGGGGATTGCTCCATCCCCAATATCGCCATCGGCAAATTCGGTCACAGTCATGGTCGTGTGGATTTCCCCGTCGCGGTGCAGGCCCATCACGGCCTGATCGACGGGTTGCATATCGCCCAGTTCATCGCCCGGCTGGAGGAAGTGCTGGCCGAGGCAGTCAACGACCCGACACGTTAGAGGTTGGGCGCTTACAATAGAGGATGTTCAGCATGAAGGACCGCCCTAACCGTCAGGGATTCGCGACCCGCGCCATCCATGCCGGCCAGCAGCCCGACCCCACGACCGGCGCCATCATGGTGCCGATCTACGCCACCAGCACATTCGTGCAGGAAAGCCCCGGCGTTCATAAGGGCTATGAATATGCCCGCAGCCAGAACCCGACGCGCATGGCATACGAGGCCTGCATCGCCGATCTGGAATCGGGCCACCGTGGCTATGCCTTTGCCTCCGGTCTGGCGGCGGAAGCCACCATCCTGGAACTGCTGGATGCCGGTGCGCATGTCATCGCGTCGGATGATCTTTATGGCGGCACCTACCGGTTGCTGCACCGGGTGCGGTCGCGCACGGCCAACCTGTCGGTGACGACGGTCGACCTGTCCGACCTGGACGCCGTGAAGGCGGCCATCCGCCCCGAAACCCGCATGATCTGGGTGGAGACGCCGACCAACCCGCTGCTGAAGCTGGCGGACCTGGAGGCGCTGGCGCAATTGGCCAAGACGCATAACCTGATCTCCGTGGCCGACAATACCTTTGCCAGCCCGTGGATACAGCGTCCGCTGGAGCAGGGGTTCGACATTGTCGTCCATTCGGCCACCAAGTACCTGAACGGCCATTCCGACATGGTGGGTGGCGTGGCTGTGGTGCGGGAGGCGGGCGAGATCGCCGACCGCATGGCCTTCCTGCATAATGCCGTGGGCGCCATCCAGGGACCGTTCGACAGTTTCCTTGTCATGCGCAGCCTGAAGACCCTGGCGCTGCGCATGGAGCGTCATTGCCAGAATGCGGCGGTGATCGCCGAATGGCTGGAAAAGCATCCGTCGGTGGCCAAGGTGCGCTACCCGTTCCTGCCCAGCCATACCCAGCATGATCTGGCCCGGCGGCAGATGCGGGCTGGCGGCGGCATGGTGACCATCCACCTGAAAGGCGGGCTGGAACCCGCGCGCCGCATGCTGGAGCGGACGGAGCTGTTCAGCCTGGCTGAAAGCCTGGGCGGGGTGGAAAGCCTGATCGAACATCCGGCCATCATGACCCATGCCAGCATTCCGCCCGAACAGCGCGCCGCCATCGGCATCGATGACGGTCTGGTCCGCCTGTCGGTGGGCGTGGAGGATGTGAACGACCTGCTGGCTGATCTGGAACAGGCGCTTCGGTAAGGCGTTGCGGCGGGGCGGGCGGATTTCCGCTTGCCCCGCTGCCGGCGATTGCCCAAATCTGGGATGTCGCCAAGGAGGGTGCCATGAGCCTCTATGAGAAGGATTTCTACGCCTGGGCCAACCAGCAGGCAGCCCTGCTGCGCGCCGGCAAGCTGGACGCCGCCGATATCGCCAACATTGCCGAGGAGATCGAGAGCATGGGGCGGACGGAAAAGCGCGAGCTGGTCAGTCGTCTGGCGGTTTTGCTGCTTCATCTGTTGAAGTGGCAGTTCCAGCCGGGGTTGCGCAGTCGTAGCTGGACACTGACAGTGCGACAGCAACGCCGCCAACTTTTGCGGCATATGAAGGACAATCCAAGCCTCAAAGGCACTTTGGCGGAGTCGATTGACGAGGCCTATGGCGATGCTGTGATCGCTGCCGAACGTGAGACTGGGCTGTCCAGCTACACTTTCCCCGCCACTTGCCCCTTTACCTATGACCAGATGGCTGATGACGGGTTCTGGCCGGAATAAAAAAATGGCGCCCGGATTGGGGCCGGGCGCCAGTTGTTCAGCAATCCATACACATACCGCCTACATGGCGACTTACCATACCGGGTTCAGGGTCGGACTTCCCAAGCGAACTCGACATGGCAAGGGGTGTTCGGCATGGCCGCGATGGGGTTCATCTGCAGCCACGTCCAGAATTCCTTGAACGCCAACTGGGGGCGGGCCTGTGCGTATGCACCCAGACGACCGGAGACCCGTTCGCTTAGCGTGCGCGTTACTTCCTCATAGGCGACTTCGGGTAGGCCGTGTGCAACCTGAATGTCGCCCGTGCGAGGGTCGGCAGCCCGGAAAGAGTGGGCGCCATCGCGAAACGCATATGCAACTCGGATCGGTTCGTCTTGATACATCCTGTCCGTCCTCCAGCGGAGTACGAAGTTTATGTACCAAATGCCGGCCCGGACGGAAAGGAAAAATCCATTGCACGATACGCAGTGCAGCAATCCGTCTTTTTGCGGGCTGTCCGCGAAAGGGTGTTTCAAATGAACATATGTAAAGTATCGCGCCAACCCGACCAGCGTATTCAATAATCGCCAGAATATCGGGTTGGGCGCGCCTTGATCATTCGATCACGATACGGGGTGCGGCCCGCCCGCTGCCGATGCTGATCTTGTCCCAGACGCGGGCGGCGATGGCACGATAGACCTTGGCATGTTCGCTGTCGGGCTGGGAGACAACAATGGGGTCGCCGCCGTCGCTGGTCTCGCGGATGGCGATATCCAGCGGCACCTCGCCCAGGAAATCGATGCCCAGCTTGTCGGCTTCGGCCCTGGCGCCGCCATGGCTGAAAATATCGCTGCGATGGCCGCAATTGGGGCAGCAGAAATAGGACATGTTCTCCACGATGCCCAGGACGGGCACATCGACGCGGCGGAACATGTTCAGCCCCTTGCGCGCATCCAGCAGGGCGATGTCCTGCGGCGTGGAGACGATGACGGCGCCGGCCAGCGGCACATTCTGCGACAAGGACAACTGCGCATCACCCGTGCCCGGCGGCATGTCGACGACCAGCACGTCCAGCTCGCCCCAGGCGACATCGCGCAGCATCTGCTGAATGGCGCCCATCACCATGGGGCCGCGCCAGATCATCGGGGTTTCTTCGGCCACCATGAAGCCCATGGACATGACCTTCACCCCATGGCGGACCAGGGGACGCAGCACCTTGCCATCGGCGGTTTCCGGCTTGCCCGACAGGCCCATCATGCGGGGCAGGGAGGGCCCATAGATATCGGCATCCAGCAGCCCGACGCGCAACCCATTGGCCGCCATGCCCAGCGCCAGATTGACGGAGGTGGTGGATTTGCCGACCCCGCCCTTGCCCGACGCGACGGCGATGATGGCACGCACGCCAGGCACGCCGATCTTGGCGGGCTTAGGCGGTGGGGCGG
>JAEMSB010000307.1 GCA_016463045.1 Niveispirillum sp. | reverse complement strand
GGGTGGACGCAGGCCTTGATGATGGGGTTGGTGATGGGCTTGGGCGCCTATCTCTTCACCTATCTTATGGGCCGCTATGCCGAAAGCTCGCTGCAGTCCGGTCATGACCTGAAGCGGATTGAGGAAGTCTTGCCGCGCCGGTCGCTGCTGGAGGCGAAGTTCGACCTGCGCCGCAGTGACCGCAAGGCGCGGCTGACCCAGCTGCAATCCGAACTGGCTGAATTGCGCCGCCGTCGCTTCCTTCAGGAAAAGGCCCTGGTCGATGCACGGCGGGAGGCGAATGCGCCTGTGCGTATCGTAGGACCGGAGGGGCAGACCCTGTTGAAGTTCCGGGCCTGGATGGTGAACCGGCAGGTGCAGCAGGCCCTGACCGACCGCAAGCGTCACCCGACCCTGGACATGGAATGGGCCAATCCGCAGGTGATCGAGATTTGGGCCGATAATCTGTCTGATGCCAAGCGCGATGCGGGCCGCATCTTCCCCATGCCGCTGGGCTTTTCCCTGCTGAACATCACGCTGGAAAGTGCTGCACCCACGGCGGATGCCGCCGTGGCGGGCTGAGGGCCTGTCATGACCGGTCCCATCATGCTGGTGGTGATGATCGTGGCGGTGGCTTTTGCCATGGCGCTGGAACAATCCATGCGCCGCGTCCGCGATACACGCCGCCGCGTCACCCAACTGGTCAATAAAAAGCAGCAGCAGGTGGAACGGTTGCGCGTGGCGGGCCGTGAAAGCCTGACCTTAGGCCGGGAGGTGCGCAACCAGCAGCGCACCGTGGATCACTTGATTGAGGAAATCAGCCAAGTGGAAGGCGAGTTGCTGCGCCTGGCCCACCCGGCCAACCGCACCTTCGTTCTGGATGAAAAGCGCGGGCCCGCCGATGCCGGCTGGCATGTAACGGTGGAGGCGCCGACCGTTTCCGTCGGTCGCCACGGTCCGCCCTGGCAGGGCCAGCGCCGTTTCCGTGTCTGGGCGCCCGACGAACATGCCGCCCGCGCCAAGGTGGAAAAGCGCTACGGCATGGACCAGGGCTATTCCATCATCGCCGTATTCCCCGCCCCGCCGCCGGTCGCCAATCGTAATGGCGATCCGGCGATGGTGTAGTTTAGTATCGCTCCCTTAAACGCCGTGCGCTGCCTTCGCCTCCAGCACGGCCTGCTTCAGCAGGGACAGGCGGTCATTGCCGAACACCATCTCGGTACCATTGACGACAAAGCTGGGCACCCCGAAGCAGCCGGCGGCCACGGCGGCTTCGACATAGGTGCCCTGGATGCGGGCCGTCTCCGGATCGTCCAGCATGGGCTGGAACAGGTGCGGTTCGATGCCCGCCGTGTCGTTGGCGATCTTGATACACAGCGCGTCATCAGCCGGGCTGACCCCATCCACGAAGATGGCCTTCATCAGGGCGCGGGCAAAGACCTGCCCCGCGTCGAACCGGCGGGCGGCCACACAGGCCAGCGCCAGACGCGGCGGGTTGGGCATCACCACATCCTTATAATCGCGCAGCGGCACGCCATAGAGCTTGGCAAAGCGCGCGAGATCGGTACGGCGATAATCGGGGCGGAACTGCCCGGAATGCGGCACGGCCTGTTCAATGTCGTAGCCGGCAGCCTTGATGATGGCGCGGGCCGACACGGGATACCAGTCCACCCGGCAGCCGGTTTCGATCTGCAGCTTCATCATCTGCGTCCCAGCCAGATAGGCATAGGGGCTGGCGGGCGAGAAATAGAAATCGACGGTGACGGGACCGGGCATGGCGGCCTTCATTTCCTGGGCTGACGGGACGGGTACGTGGCGCAAAGCCTTGCCAGCCTCGGGCCGCCCTTGCAAGGGGGATGCGGGCAGCCGCCACAGCTTTGACCGGAAAAGGGGAATTGCCGGGTTGAAAATCCCGTATTGCCAGGGCCCGCCCCTTTGGGGCATTGTGCGCCCCCGCGCATGGTGGGGGCCTGTAGCTCAATGGTTAGAGCCGGCCGCTCATAACGGTCTGGTTGGGGGTTCAAGTCCCTCCGGGCCCACCAATCTTTTCAAGGGGTTAGCGTCACCGGGTCGGTGACGCTAACATCTCGTAAGTGAGTTGTAAGTGCAAAGGGCGTCGGCGGACGCTGGCGAACCGGGGTGGCACAGGACTTCAGCCGGGGAGCCGCGAGAGACCGGGCTTGCCCCATATCGACACGACGCGTCAATGGGGCTGCGGCCCGAACGCTTGAGTCTCGTTCGCAATGTTTCGACATGGCTTCAGGGTTAGCTGAGAACGACTGAGAGAGTTCGGTGGCTTGTAGCGCGGGAAGCCCCCTGACCGCTCAGAGATTCTTATTCTGATGAGCTTGAGTTGTCGGGATAGAAGCATCATTGAGCACGCAAGGCTTGTATGACTGTGATAAGTTGGTCAAATTCGGTAGCTGATCCAGATTAAAGCTACGCAGGTCTGTAAGGTCCCCCGCCATGGCCCCCGTTTCTAACCAAGCGAGCTTCAAGGCCACATTTCGGCCCAGAGCACGCCTCCTTCAACTACTTGGAGACCAGCTCATAGGTAGCCCCCGCTTGGCAATTTTTGAGCTGGTGAAGAACGCATACGACGCCGATGCCACCGAAGTATCTGTGACGATCACTGGACTAGATGGGTCAGAACCGACGATTCTTATCCAGGACGATGGTGAAGGAATGGCGCCTGCGACGCTCCGTGATGTGTGGTTAGTGCCGGCGCATGACCACCGTGAACGGCAACGCAAGAATAGGCAGCGGACTAAGAAGGGACGACTACCGCTTGGGGAAAAGGGGCTTGGTCGTTTCGCTGTCCACAAGTTAGGCGATCGTATTGAACTTGTAACGCGACACGCGGGGCACAATGAGTGCGTCGTGGTAATTGACTGGGATAATCTGATGAGCAGGCAGTTCCTTTCGGAAGCACCTGTATCAGTGATCGTCCGGCCGCCTAAGTTCTTTACTGGTAACGCAACAGGCACACGGATCAAGATTACTCGGCTTCGGGATCAAGCATGGAGCCGCGGTGAGGCGCGCCGTTTGATGCGGCAGATCACATCGATTTCGTCCCCATTTGATGGGCCTGACGGTTTTGTCGCACAGCTTCGCATACCCGGTTACGAGAACTGGTTCGCTGGGATGCTATCAGTGTCCGATATCATTGCATTGGCACCCTGGAAGTACACCTTTAAGTTTGATGATGGGGTTCTGTCCTGGGATTACAACTTCCGTGGCATTCAATCGCTCAAGGTGGAGGCACGGGAAGTGGTGGAGAAGAGTGACCGTCTCCAGTTGCCAAAAAGCAAAGTCAGCGACAGCGCCCTGACCGAGGGCCGTCGGGTTGATTCAAAGGCGGTAGCGGACGCCTCTTTTGCTCGCGACATCGGCCCGGTATCCGGGGAGTTCTACGTATTCGACAGGGACCGCGAGATACTTGCGCGAATGCCTGAAACGTCCCTGATCAAAGAGTTTCTGGATGAGAACGGTGGCGTTCGCGTCTACCGTGATGGTATCCGGGTTTATAACTACGGTGAACCGGGAGACGATTGGCTAGGACTCGACCTAAAACGGGTAAATGATCCGACACGCAGTATCAGCCGCAACATCGTCATTGGGGCAATTCACCTTTCCTTGGAACACAGTGAAGGATTGGTTGAGAAGACGAACCGCGAGGGTTTCGTCGAAAACGATGCTTACCGACGCTTGCGCAACGTTGTGCTGGGAGGCTTCTCTGGCTTGGTGGCCGAACGGAAAAAGGACAAAGACAAGCTTAGGGCACTTACCGGTAAGGGGCAGGATCCCGAAACCCGCCATATCCGTTTGCCGATCGAAAAACTTCGAACGGCGGCACAGCGAGTTGGAGCACTCGAAGCGCTGGACCCCTATATCCGTAAGATCGAAGCAGAATACGAGGATATGCGAGAGGTCATGGTGAGTGCAGGCCTTTCTGGCCTTGGCCTGTCTCTCGTTTTCCATGAGGTGGAACAGGGGGTGAGGGCACTTTATGACGCCCTTCGCTCTGGTCGGGACATCAACCGACTGATGGACCAGACCAAGGAACTGGTCCGCATATTGGATGGCTTTTCCGAACTGCTGAAGCGGGATGAGCGAAAGCGCCATAGCCTCGCTAAGATGGTGCAGCAGATGCGGACCTTCAACTTGGTCCGTTTCCGGCATCATCGCACCCGATTGGTATGCCCACTTTTAGAAGGTGGAGCGGACCAAGTGGAGGCGGTGTTTGCCTTTCCCCTGGTGCTGGGCGCCCTGAACAACCTTATCGACAATGCCTTACACTGGCTTCAGGTGCGGTGGCCGGACACCCCGGGACGGGACGAGACCACCCCTCGCGCTATCTATGTGGGTCTCAGCAGGGATTTTGCTGACGGACCAGCTCTGGTGATTGCTGATACCGGTCCCGGCTTCCGTGACGATCCCGCTGATCTCACCCGACCGTTCTTTACCCGACGAACGGGAGGAATGGGGCTTGGTCTCTATTATGCTAACTTGGTAATGGAGATGATGGGCGGACGTCTGGTTTTTCCCGAGCGGGGTGATCTAGACATTCCTGAGGAGTTTGATGGGGCAGTAGTTGCCCTCGTCTTTAAGGGTGAAAAATGATGCTTCCTGCTCCGCGCTTTATTGCCATCGACGACAAACAACATCACCTGACCGGTCTGCTGGGGGCTTTTCAGGAAATGGGTGCGCCTTGCCTCGGTATTCATTTTACAGGAGATGAAATTACGGCCGATCATTTCCGGCATGCACGCGTGATATTTATGGACTTGCACTTGGCTGATACGGGATCAGGAACAACCGATAATCAACATTACAATACGATTGCCGGAATTCTTTGGGATTGTATGCGCCCGCAGTGCGGGCCATTCATTCTGGTTCTTTGGACTGAACACCCGGAAAAGTGTTCCGAATTGGAGAAATTACTCGACGAGCGTTTGGTAACTAATCCGCATTGCCGTCCGCTTGCTATTCTCCCATTAGGTAAAAGTCAGTTTATTGATTTAACTGACGGAACGCCGAAAAACCCCAAAGGATTGTTGGAGGCAGTGAGGGATGCCGTCTCGCAGAACCCCCAACTCTCTGCCTTGCTGGCATGGGAGGGACGTGCGATGGATGCCGCCAGCGCAACTCTGGGGGCTCTGCTCGATCTGGTGCCCGCCGATAAGCGATCAGCCGCAGCTTGTGGATCGGAAATCGACCGTCTGCTTAGTATTCTCGCTATTGCCGCGGTAGGAAAGACGAACGTGGGTAGCGATCCGCAGGGTGCCGTAATGCATGCTTTAGCGCCAATCTTAGCGGATCGAATGTCGCACGTTGAAATTCAGCAGGCCGAAAAGCAATTATGGGTGTCTGCGGTTACGCGGGTTGGCGAAAAGCTCGAAGTTACCGCAGAGGAAGCAGGGCGGGTGAACCAGATGCTACACCTCGCAATTCCAGATGCAGAAACGTTAAAGTCAACAGATCGTGGTGCTGTTGTCGATTTGCCAGATGAGTGGTTGACGGCAACTGGCTTCAAGTCTGGTTTCGGTGTTAAGCCTGCCACGGCAGCCTATGAGTTCGGCATAGAGGACAGGAAGTTCAAGGGAACACTTAAGTGGCGGCTCCTGCAAATTCAGACATCACGTGATCACGCGCAAGCTAAAATTGGACTTCAGCATGAATGGCTGACGGACAGAGACTTCGAGTCTGGGTTTGACGTAAAGCCTGCTACGATAGCTCATGACATGGGTGTAGAGGCTAAGAAAATCAAGAAGACCAAGCGAACACTTAAGTGGAGACTTTTGCAGATTCAAGCCTCATGTGATTACGCTCAAGCCAAAATTGGACTTCAGCCATATGTTCTTGCACTAGAGGTTCCGCTTGATATGCCTTGGAAAAAGGGCGAACGGGATGCCTTATGGTGTAGTCCAGTACTTTCTGGGGAAGCGGGGCTATACCGGCTTGTTATCAATAGTCGATTCCGGTTCGGACTCTCGAAGGATAAGGCAGAACAACTGTCAGTTCGCTACCGACTGCGCGAACAACTCCTCTCCGAAGCAGTCCACCATGTGCAATCTCATGGAAACCGCCCTGGCATTGTCTTTCTTGC
>JAEMSB010000306.1 GCA_016463045.1 Niveispirillum sp. | reverse complement strand
CTGTCACACCGTTGTAGGCTGCAACGGTCGCGGCGTTTACAGGCAGGGGGGCCGGCGTTATGGTGCGCCCGCCTTTGTGAAGGTTCGGTGTCGCCCCCAGGGGTGGCACCGCTCACCCCTGGTTTTCCACCAAAGACGGGCAGCACGACCATGAAGCTGATCGCCGGTAACAGCAATCAGCCGCTGGCTGAAGCCATTTCGACCTGCCTTGAGGTCCCGCTGACCAAGGCATCGATCCGCCGCTTCGCCGATAATGAGATTTTCGTTGAGATCAACGAGAATGTCCGCGGCGAGGATGTGTTCGTGATCCAATCCACGTCGAAGCCGGCCAATGACCATCTGATGGAATTGCTGGTCATTATCGACGCGCTGCGCCGGGGTTCGGCCCGCCGCATCACCGCCGTGGTCCCCTATTACGGTTATGCCCGTCAGGATCGCAAGACCGGCCCCCGCACGCCGATTTCGGCGAAGCTGGTGGCCAACCTGATCACCACGGCCGGCGCCAACCGCGTGCTGACCATGGATCTGCATGCCGGTCAGATTCAGGGCTTCTTCGACATCCCCGTCGATAATCTGGTGGCCGGTGGTGAATTCACCAAAGACATCCAGGAGCATGTCGGCAATGGCAAGCTGATGGTCGTGTCGCCCGACGTGGGCGGCGTGGTCCGTGCCCGCGCCATCGCCAGCCGTCTGGAGGCCGACCTGGCCATCATCGACAAGCGGCGTGAACGGGCCGGCGTGTCAGAGGTGATGAATGTCATCGGTGACGTGTCGGGCCGCGACTGCATCCTGATCGACGATATCGTGGACAGCGCCGGCACGCTCTGCAACGCCGCCGAAGCGTTGAAGGCCCGTGGCGCTACCTCCGTGCGTGCCTATGTCACCCACGGCGTTCTGTCCGGCGGTGCCGTTGCCCGCGTCACCGCCTCCCCCCTGGATGAGCTGGTGATCACCGACAGCATCGTGGCGACCGACGCCGTGAAGCAGGCCACCAACATCCGCCAGCGCTCCATCGCCCGCCTGATGGCCGACGCCATCGACCGCATCAGCAATGAGCGTTCGGTGTCCAGCCTGTTTGTTTGATCCCTCGCGCGATCAGATCGTTCCATCACAGTCATCCCCGCAAAAGCGGGGATGACTGTTGAGCATGCCTCACCGCCACACACCCATACATTCCGTTACAATCCCGTTACACCCCAAGCCGTTGACTTGACAGGCGAACCATCCCCACACTCACCCCCATTGTTTCAATGGCAACAATGGAGTGGGGGCAATGGCGCGGTCGCGGACCGGTCGCTGGATGGTGGCGGGGCTGGCCTTGGTGCTGGCTGGATGTGCCACAGGACAGGCGACCAACCAATCAAAGGACAAGAACAAGGGCGACGAAAAGGCGGGTCTGGCACAGGGCCTGGACCCCGCCGCCAACCGCGACCCCTTCCCCAGCCGGTATAAGCCAGCGGCCAGCGGTCTGGTGGCCCTGACCGGGGCCACCGTGCTGACCGGCACGGGCCAGCGCATCGAAAACGGCACCGTCATTCTGCGCGATGGCAAGATCGAGGCGGTGGGCGCTTCCCTTCCCGTGCCCGCCGGTGCCACCATTGTGGACGCCACGGGCCGCTATATCACGCCCGGCGTGATCGACATGCATTCCCACCTGGGTGTCTATGCCGCCCCGGCGGTGCAGGCGCATTCCGACGGCAATGACGCGACGGACCCGAACACGGCCCAGGTCTGGTCCGAACATTCCGTCTGGCCGCAGGACCCCGGCTTTGAACGGGCGCTTCGCGGCGGCGTTACCACGCTTCAGATACTGCCCGGCTCCGCCAACCTGTTCGGCGGGCGCAGCGTGACCTTGAAGAATGTGCCCGCCCGCAATGTGCAGGAGATGAAGTTCCCCGGCGCGCCCTATGGCCTGAAAATGGCCTGTGGTGAAAACCCCAAGCGTGTCTATGGCAGCAAGGGCCGCGCACCCGCCAGCCGCATGTCGAACGTGGCCGGCTATCGCAAGGCCTGGATTGAGGCCGCCGAATATCGCCGCAAATGGGACGCCTATTACGACAAGGCAAAGAAGGGTGGCGACGGCGACAAGGGGCCGGGCGACCCGCCCAAGCGCGACCTGCAGCTGGATACGCTGGCCGGCGTCCTGCGCGGCGATATCCTGGTGCAGAACCATTGCTACCGCGCCGATGAAATGTCGGTGATGTATGATATCGCCAAGGAATTTGGCTATTCCATCAAGGCCTTCCACCACGCGACCGAAGCGTACAAGATCCCCGATCTGTTGAAGGCGGGCGATACCTGTGTCGCCACCTGGGCCCATTGGTGGGGCTTCAAGATGGAAAGCTATGATGGCGTGCCCGCCAATGCCGCCATGGTGCATGCGGCCGGGGCCTGCGCCGTCATCCATTCCGATGACGAGACGCTGATCCAGCACCTGAACAAGGAAACGGCCCAGGCCCTGGCCGAGGGCCGTTACCTGGGCCTGGATATCAAGGATGAGGAGGCGATCACCTGGATCACCGCCAATCCCGCCAAGGCCATTGGTGTGCTGGACAAGACCGGCACCCTGGAACCCGGCAAGATGGCCGATGTGGTGGTCTGGAACGGCAACCCCTTCTCCATCTATACCTTGGCCGATCTGGTCTATATTGACGGCGTGCTGATGCATGACCGCGCCCGTCCCCCCGCCGAACCCCGCTCCGATTTTGAGCTGGGGCAGTCCGGGGCCGACATCTTCAAGGCGGGGGTGAAGTGATGAACATGATGAAGAAGGCCCTGTTGGGCAGCGTCTTTGCCGCCCTGACCCTGGGCGCGGCAGCCCACGCACAGACCATCGCGATCCAGGGGGCCACCCTGGTCACCGGCACGGGAGCCTCCCTGCCCGGTGCCACCATTGTCATCCAGAACGGCATCGTCACCGCCGCCGGCACCGGGGCCGCCGTGCCCGCCGGCGCCACCATCATCGACGGGACGGGCAAGACCGTCACCCCCGGCCTGTTCGTGTCCAGCAGCGATATCGGCATCGGGGAAGTGAGCGCCGTTGAACAGACCAATGACAGCAAGGCCGAGAATAAGGATTTCTCCGTCGCCTACGACCCCTCCTATTCGGTGAACCCGGCCAGCACCCTGCTGCCGCTGGCGCGTCTGGGCGGCGTCACCCGCGCCGTGATCATGCCCGCCGCCGCCTTCGGTGACGGGGCGCACACGCATGAGGTGGATACTGCCGGCCATGTGGAGGAGCCGCTGTTCCATGGACAGCCGGCCATCATCCATACCGGTGCCGCCCCAGATATCGTGGTGCGCAGCCGGATCGGCGTGGCCCTGCCCTTTGGCGAAAGCGCTGCCAAGAATGCAGGCGGCAGCCGCAGCCTGTCCGTCGCCA
This sequence comes from Niveispirillum sp., assembly GCA_016463045.1. Classification (GTDB taxonomy): domain Bacteria; phylum Pseudomonadota; class Alphaproteobacteria; order Azospirillales; family Azospirillaceae; genus Niveispirillum. The sequence continues at coordinate 2,708 of JAEMSB010000306.1, read as the reverse complement.
TCCTGAAGGAAGCGCTGGACGACACCCGCCACTATGCCGCCAACAAGGCCGCCTTCAACCAGGGCGGCACGCGCGATTACAGCCTGTCCCGCGCCGATCTGGAGGCGCTGCTGCCCGTCGCCCGTGGCGAGGCGCCGCTGTTCCTCGCCGTCTCCCGCGCCGCCGACATCCGCCTGGCCCTGCGTCTGGCGCGCGAAGAAAAGCTGAAACTGGTCCTGCTGGGGGCCGAGGAAGGCTGGGTTGTGGCAGGCGAGATCGCGGCGGCGGGCGTGCCCGTCATCATGAAACCCACCACCAACATCCCCAACCGGTTTGAGATACAGCGCGCGCGCCTGGAAAACGCCGCCTTGCTGGAAAAGGCCGGGGTGAACGTCATCATCACCTCAACCGCCGACGGCCATTACGCCAATCAGGTGCGGTTCGAGGCCGGCACCGCCGTCGCCTACGGCATGCCCCGCGACAAGGCGCTCGCCGCCATCACCAGCCGCCCCGCAGCATTGTTCGGGGTGAAGGATGCGGGCGTGGTCGCGGTCGGTAAACCTGCCGACCTCGTCCTGTGGGGCGGTGATCCGCTGGAACCGACGGTCCTGGCGGAAAAGGTGTTCGTGAATGGGGCCGAGCAATCGTTGCAGACCAGGGCGCGGGCGCTGGAGCAGCGGTATTTGAAGAGGTAGAAGGGATGGGTAGAGGGGGCACGCCCGTGAGGGCGTGTCACTTTCATAGATTACACAAGGAAGACGCGCCCCCCCCTATCACTCTGGCCCGTCAATATCATGGCTATCCTCAATATTAAATAAATCGGAGGGCAATGCCCAACTTGCAACTTCAACACCGTAATCTTCCCCAAGCTTTTCGTAGTGGCGCTCTTCACGCCGCGTAATAGATTCAACGTATACAGCACCCGGAAGCGTTGCTGAACGTCGCGTATCCAAACGCTCTTCCAACAGTTTGTCTATAGATGGGAGTTTGAGAGCAACATTGGTTGCCGATGAATCAAAGAAGGAAATTTTCTTATCACGCAAGATTCTAAAATTTGGGTCATCATTTACTGCATCCACTGCACCTGGCAAATTCCAACTTTTGCGAATGCCAGATTCATAGATGAGCATCCAATGCTCACCGAATAAGTCTTCTTTTGTCACAGACCCGGTCCAATCCGAAACCGCCCCCCGGCCCGTCAGCAAACCTCGACTGCGCAACATAAGAACTAGGCATCCACATAGACTATTTTCTACCTTTGATACAAGTTGTGTGGCTCTCTCTCCAAGGCGAATTGACAAAGAGCGACAAAGCCAAAGAACCCACACCACCTCGAAATGATGATTATAAGGTGCATGCTCTTCAATCATGCTTTCAGCAAAAGCCTTAATTCTGCCTCCGAATGAATAGCCAATAGCAGCATAAGTGCACAATATCTTTACGACCGAATCTAAGCAATTAGAGTTTTCGCGAGCCAATCTCAACAGAAAGGGTTCATATATATCCCAATTCTCACTTCGAACAAGTCGACGTGATGTTTTACGAACAGCAAAGGAAAATATGCTCTCGTCTGGCCATGCTTTAGATAGACGAATAACTTCAGTAAAAAATCTAATTAAATCACGACGTTGGTCTTTTGCATTTGAGCTTATATTTAATTGAGCAATATCACCCGGCCAACTCTCTTCATTAAAGTCAGTAGAGTTTAATATGCGCGTCTTTGAAGCATTGAGTTGCAAATCAAAACTTTGCACTGCATCACGTAGTGCTGACAAGAAGGCTTCAGCATCCACATGGGAGCTAAAGCAAAGAAAGAAATCATCCACATAGCGGTATCCAGCTATCATTCTAGAGAAAATTCTACTATCGATTTGCTGCTCGATCGCACACAAAATTATCTCAGATATTATCCTCGATGTATCCGGACCTACAGGAATACCTTTTGTTTGACCATCCTGACAGGCCTGCATCAATGCATCAATTTTATTACCGTAAACCGCAGGGTCTGCTTTGTTACGATTGCGCTTAGCAACTTTTTTACCATGCAACGCCCACGAAATAGAATGAGTATATATAGTATGGTAGAAACTCAATATATCAGTTTGTAATATTGCACGTGCATTTGCATAAGCCTGTATCCTTTTCTCACCCAAGACAGATAACTTCTCCATTGAAACAGCACGGCTCCCATCCATTCGAATATGAGCCGGCGTTAAGCTAATTTTTGATATTCCAGATATATCTTCAAATTTATCTTGATTTTCAGCGATAAAATCCACAAGGTAGTATTGACTAACCGGGTTTGGAACACTAAGAATACGTCGAGAATGCCCTTTTCGCGCCATATCAAATCGGGCACATTGACTTGTGGGCGGGTAACTACGACGTTGAGTTGCTGAAAGGGCGGTCTGGTGAGCAGTCCACTCCAGCGCAATATCAGAAATGCTCCCGGCAAATTTCTTACTTGTAAAGGGCGGCGGCAACTCTTTTAAGAAATAGCCACGAGCCAAAAGCACCTCAATCCGTTCAGTCTTACTCAGCATAGCGCATGCACCCCAAGCCCAGTTAAAAATTGACACCCGAAAATCAAACGCTGGCTAGAAAAATAACGATCTTGGGTTACCAATGTCAACTAGGTGCTTTATTTTTTTGCCGAGAAATTTACGAAGATGCCACCTTAATTTTCAATACAGTAGCCAGTCTTTAATCATTTAGAAGCTATATTAATT
>JAEMSB010000305.1 GCA_016463045.1 Niveispirillum sp. | reverse complement strand
GCCGATCACCGCGTCGAACTGGCAGCACCGGCCAAGGCGCCGGGGGAGAAACTGCTGAAAAGCATGGTGGGCCGAACGGGCAAAGGCTCATAAAAAAAGAAAGCCCATGTGTTGGCGACCATGGGCTTTTAAAGTTTCCGTTGGGAAGCCGCAGGCGGCTTCCATCTAATTCCTTACCGTTTGGGGGCGTGGTTCGGGCCGTGACACGACATAGAGGGCGGCCAGGGCCAGCAATCCGATCGCACCGCCGGCCAGCCAGGGTTGCCCCTCGGCGATCATGTACAGGATGCCCGCCCCCACACTCATCCCGGCCAGCGCCACCAGTTTGCCGCGCCGTGTCACCTGCCCCCGCTCCAGGAACAGCCGCAAAGGCGCACCAAAACGCGGATGCCGCAGCAGCCGATCCACACGCGGATCACCCAACCTGATCAGGCACCATGCCGACAGCAGCAGAAATACCGTCGTCGGCATGACAGGCAGAACCATGCCTACCATGCCCAGTAGCAGGAACAGGCTTGCACCAAGCCGATAAAGACCACGGGCGATGGGCCGAGGCACAGGGGAGTGTCGCTTCATAATCTCTTCTCCTGACCTGCGATTGCGACGTCGCAATCAGGCCGAACGGCAATCTCCCGTACGGTAGTCCCGTCAATTCAACTGGTACAATTGATTGTTCGAATGGTAATGATCGGCAGAGCCTATCATGCGTTCTAGGGTTGAAGGATGAATCTGCGGGACCTGCGCTATGTCATTGCCGTAGCCGACCATCGCCATTTCGGACGGGCGGCAGAGGCCTGCCATGTCAGCCAGCCCACCCTTTCTGGCCAGTTGAGAAAACTGGAGGAAATGTTGGGCATGACCCTGTTCGAGCGCACCAACAAGTCCGTCGTCCCGACACCGGCGGCGGAACAGATCCTGCCGCTGGCCCGCGCCGCCGTGGAGAATGCCGACGCCATCGCCGCCTTGGCCCAGGGCTGGCGCGACCCGCTGGCCGGTTCCTTACGTCTTGGGGTCATTCCAACCCTTGGACCCTATCTGATGCCGCGTGTGCTTGGCCCGCTGAAACAGCACTATCCAAAACTGGATCTGGTGCTGTGGGAAGATGTCACCGACAATCTTCTATCGCGTCTGCGCCGTCATGAACTGGATGCCGCCCTTCTGGCGACCGATGTAATGGAAGATGGGATTGTAGACATCCCGCTATTCGACGAGCCGTTCATGCTTGTCATGCCGGAAGCCCATCCGCTATCCGCCATGGAGCAGATAGATGCGGCACGGCTGGAAACGGTTGAGATGCTGGTGCTGGCCGACGGCCATTGCCTGCGTGATCAGGCGCTGGCGGCCTGTAAACAGCCGGGCGGTGGACGCGCCGACCTTCGCGCGACAAGCCTGGAAATGCTGCTGAACATGGTGGCCGCCGGCTATGGCTGCACCCTGGCGCCCGCCGTGGCGGTGGCGGGGCGCGCGTCCCCCGTGTCTGGCACGGTGACGCGGCCCCTGGCCCCCGGAACGGCGGGCCGAACGGTTCGTCTGGCCTTCCGCGAGACCTTTCCCCGCCGTACAGCCGTGGAGGCGGTGGCGGCTGCGATCCGAACCTTACATCCTGGGGGAACTTAACCCGCGCGGACCTTACGGAACCATTCCAGCATTTCCGCTGGCTCCACCCCATGGCCGAAAACGCGGATGAAGGTCCCGTTGCGGTCCATGAGATAGATGAAGGCGGAATGATCCATCAGATAGTCTGACGTTCCCGCCTCTTCCGCAGATACTTTCTTATAGTAGGCGCGGTAAGCCTTGGCGGCAGCGTCGATCTGCTCCGGGGTACCGGTCAGGCCCCGGATCTGCGGATGGAACAGGGGGACATACCCCGCCAACTGCTGCGCGGTATCACGCTCCGGGTCGATGGTGATGAACAGGGCCTGGGCATCGGCGCGTTCTTCGTCCGTCATCTGATCCAGCGCCTGCCCGATCAGCTGCAGGTCGGTGGGGCAGATATCGGGACAGAAGCTGTAGCCGAAATAGACCAGCGAGATTTTGCCCTTGAGAATGTCCTGGGTGACCGGCTGCCCCGTATGGTCGGTAAGGGAGAAGGGGCCGCCGATGGCGGCGCGCCCCTGTCCTTGTTCCGACTTCTGCGGTGACAACCGGTCGGCGACCAGAACGACGGTGCCCAGCAGTGCGGCAGTCGCCAACACGGCCAGGCCGGTCCAGAATGTCCGGCGCTTCACGATGCCGACAATCAGTGCTGATGGCCGGAATGCTCGCCATGACCGCCATGGTCATGCTCGGCCATCGGGGCCTTGGCACCCGGCCCCTGTACCGGCACATTGACGGTCAACGCCCCCGCCTTTTCAAAGTTCAGGGTCAGGGGGAAGCTCTCACCCTGCTTCAGCGGGGCCTTCAGGCCCATCAGCATGATATGCAGGCCGCCGGGCTTCAGCTCGGTCGGCGTGCCCGCCGTGACCGGGATACCGCCCTCGACCGGACGCATCTTGGCGATGCCGTCCTGCATCAGGTGAGTGTGCAGTTCCACCTTGTCCGCCACCGGGCTGCTACCGCCCAGCAGCTTGTCGCTGCCGGCATCAATGTTGAGCGTCAGGAAGGCGGCGCCGGCCTTTGCCGTGGGGGCAGAGGCGCGGGAGAAGGGGCTGGTGACGCTGATCTCCGCCTGGGCGGCACCGGCCAGCAGCAGGACAGCGGCGGAAAGGAACAGGCGTTGGGCGAACGTGCGCATAGTGAAATTCCGTCTGTGAAACATCATGAAACAGGGTTGGGGCAGGGGAGGTCAGTTCCCCGGCGGTCCCCGCGCACCCAATCCATGTGCCCAGACCGTGACGTGCCGGGTCAATCCCGCCAGCAGAAGCATCGGCGCCCGATCCCAAAGCCGGGGCAGGGGAATGCCGGCCTGTTCAACCGGCCCCAGTGGCGCCGGCAACAGGCCGAAGGGGCAGGCAAGCCCATGATCAACAGTCTGGGTACCGGTTCCATCCGGCGTCACCTGCACCACACGGCACAGCGTCAGGGTCAACGCACCCCGCGCCAGTGCAGCCGTATCCGGCATATAGCCGCGCGGCAGCAGGGCGACGAGCATCAGCACCGGCAACAGCATCCACGCTGTCCAGCCCCGCCAACCACCCTGCCGCATGATCATGGCGCCCGTCATATCCATGCGATGCCATGCGGGCGGGGCGCTGTCCAATGTTCTGTTGTCGCAAGCCCGCCCCGGCTCAATGCAGGCGGCTGCCCGCCGGCGCCCGCTCCAACACCGGCACCCGATCGGATGACAGGTCATAACCGGCATCCAGCATCAGCCGTGAATACCCTTCCAGCACGGCACCAGCCGTCTGCGCCGCCTGCGGTGGCAACCATGCCGTCATCATATGTTCCAAACCGACCCCATCCCCGCCCTGGGCACTGATCATCGCATTCAGTAATTCCGCCTCATCATCGGTCAGCCGGGTACAGGCGGGGCAACCCAGGGCCGGCGGATGCCGGGCCGCGATCAGGAATATCCGCATCAGGCGGTCGATATTGACCGGGGCAAGAGGAACCCCCGCCGATGCATAGACATCCCGCAGCAGCAGGGAAGGGCACCGCCCCTGTCCCGTGCATGCCGCCCAATAGCGCAGCCCCCACAGGGCCAGCCGCGCCGACGGGTACAGGGCCACAAAGGGCATGTTGCCGGCAATGGCGGGGCGATGGGGGCGGGCATGGCCGCGACGGTCGATCTGCATGTTCCTTGATCCTTGTGGAGATGCGACGTCGCAACAATAGAGCTATTGATAATCATTCTCAATAACTCAATGCCTGTTGCCACCTCACGCCTGGCGAGCCATTGTGTGGGGACGAAAGGTTTCATCCATGGGCATGTTGATCTTCTCCCGTCTGGCCGCGCCCTTTGGCATGTGGGAAACCCACGCAGATGAGCCTTTGCAGGACACGCCGGACATGATGGTGGAACTGCGTGACGCGTGGCGGGAATGCGCCGCCGGCCCCGCAATACCGCGCGCCCTGGACTTCACGCCCGTTGCCCTGCGCAGCATCGCCAACAACCTGGCCCTGGTCGATCTGCGCCTGGGCGTGGAACAGTCGCGGTATCTGTGGGCGGGGCAAGGGCTGGTGAAACTGTTCGGCTCCCCCCTGACCGGCAAGCTGTTGTCGCAATGCTATAAAGGCCAGACATTGGCGGAGGTGCGCGACGCTTACCGACGCATGCTGGAGTTGGGTGGCCCCGTTTTCTCCGACCGCCGTTTCCGGGTCTTCACGGAAAAGCTGGGCTATCATCGCCTGATGCTTCCTTTGCTTGACGATACGGGCGAAGTGGGATTCGCGATGTTGATGATTCTGCCCAAGGGAAATCTCCGCACGGCCAGCGATTGGCGCTGCCTGGAAATGGAGCTGGACCTTGTCGAGGCCCTGCGCAGCACGGAACGCTGAGCCTTTCCTTACCGTTTGGGGGAAGGGGCTGCGTAGCTGGGACTCGGCGCATCCTTACTCCCTGGGGGATAAGAGATACGCCCCGAATCCTTACCGGCCGGGGGATTGCCTCCTTACCGTTCGGGGGCCTGAAACCCTTTATCTGCCTCACCAGCTTCCGAGTCCCCAGGACCAAAGGGGAGAAGCAGAACCCCGAGTCTCCTTACGGCCTGGGGGCGGCTGCTCCTTACGCGGCGGGGGCGTGCCAAGTCGCCCATGACAGGCCCCCAAACAGTAAGGATTCCCCCACGGCGTAAGGAGTGGGGCGGCACGTCACGTTCGGAGTCGCCAATCCCCCAAACGGTAAGGATAAAGCCATGCGAGTCGGAAATGATCGAACGCACCGGCAGTTCAGGTTAGTGCACACCGCTCCCCACCAAATCACTCAATCAACCCAAAATCCTGTCCTGTTTAGTGTTCCAAGATTCTAGTAAAGATTCTAGGGAGCGGAGGGGCGCGGAATTGCTGGGGTTTTTGGGTATCATCCTTACAGGACGGGGGTGGCTTTCCCCACTTCTCGGGGGCATTTCACCCACGCCCCAGGGCGTAAGTGTTTCCCCCATCCGGTAAGGCATGGAAATCCCTGTGGAAAACACCTTTCCTTACTTGCACCAGCTGTAAGGAAGGGACTAACTTCCGTCCCAAGAGAGGGGACCCCGCCATGCCACCCAGCCGCCGCAAGACCAGCAGTGCCGAACCGGCGCGGGATGAACCCTTGGCTGCCATCGTACCCTATGTCCCCTCTGCCGGCGACAGCGGCGTGGTGATCGACCTGGAAGGCAGCCTGGTGGAAAGCAGTGGCGGGGGGGAGAACCTGCCGGCCCTGGACCGGATGGGCCAGACGGCGCGCGTGGCTGCCGCCACCTTTGAACGCGACGGCTATAAGCATCTGATCAAGGCGGCGGAGGCGGTTTATTCCTACCCCGCCAACGGCTCGCGCCTGTCCCTGCCGGCGCAGAAAATGCTGAATTTCATGATCCATCTGGCCGGCAGCCAGAATTTCGCCAACAAGCTCTACCGCCTGCCCAAGAAGGTGGTGCGCGGCAACCACAAGGGCAATGAGCGTATTTTCGACGCGGTGAAGGAGATTTACGAAAGCTCCCTGGTTGTCATCGGGCCATTCCGGGGCCGGCGCAGCCGCGCGGAATTGCGCATTCTCTCCTCCTATGTCCGACCGGAGGATGAGGTGGAGATCGACAGCACCGACATCCATTTCCAGTTCACCGATGCCTTCCTGGAACTCCAGCGCTCGTCCCAGCTCTGGGCCCGCCTCTCTGGTCCGGCCATGGTCAAGGTCACCAGCACCTATGCCCTGAAGCTCTATGAGATCGGGATGCAGCGTTATCAGATGGACCACCCGTCCCTGACCCTTGACATCGAAACGCTGCGCAAGTTGCTGAACGTGCCGGAGGGGGCGTACAAGGATTTCGGCATCCTGCGTACCCGCACCATCGACCGCGCCATGGCGGAGGTGAACCAGCTGGCCCCCTTCCGCGTGGAGATGCCGGAAGACAAGATGAAGCGGAAGGGCCGCAAAATCGAGGAAGTGACCCTGGATTTCCACGCCAAGGATGAGGACGAGGCCGCCGACACCTTCCTGGAACGTGAACGCAGCTCCACGGGCCGCAAAAC
>JAEMSB010000824.1 GCA_016463045.1 Niveispirillum sp. | reverse complement strand
ACGGTGCCGTCGATCCCTGGGGCGTGCTGAACCCGGCGGAAATCTGGTTCCTGGCCATCCTGATCGCCGCCATTTCCTTTGGCGGCTATGTGGCGGTGAAGCTTCTCGGGGAAAAGCGAGGGGTGCTGGTGGCGGCCTTGGCCGGCGGCCTGGCCTCCTCCACCGCCACCACGCTCACCCTGTCGCGCGTCGCCAAGGCGCAGCCGGCGGCGGCACCCCTGCTGGCTGCCGGCATTCTGCTGTCCGGTATGGTCAGCGTGATGCGCGTGCTGCTGGTCGCCCTGATCCTGAACAGCAACCTTCTGCTGCCCCTGGCCGCCCCCGCCGGCGCGGCCCTGGCCGTGATGGGCCTTTGCGCCCTGATCCTGTTGCGCCGCGACGGGACGGAGGCGAAAGACACGACCCCGGCTTTGTCCAACCCGCTGGAACTGGGGACAGCCCTGAAACTGGCGGCCTTCATCGCACTGGTTCTGGTGGCCGCCGAACTGATCCAGCGTTTCGTGGGTGATACCGGTCTGCTGCTCGCCGCCGCCGCTTCCGGGATCGCTGATGTCGATGCCATCACCGTCGCCATGGCGCGCCTGGGCGGCAAGCCCGAAAGCCTGTCGCTGGCCGCCGCCTGCATCCTTCTGGCCGTCGGCGTCAATACCATCACCAAATCGGTCATGGCCAGCAGCATCGGCGGTCGGCCCCTGGGCCTGTCCGTCGGCATCCCCAGCCTGGCTGCCGTCGCGGCGGGGGCGACGGCCTTTTGGGTTGTGTGATCTCAACCGCCGGAAAGTTGCACCTCTGAAGACCGGCGACCGCCGGCCCGCGCCACGTGGCGCGTAAGCCGAGGCGGCGGATGGCGGCGCCCGCGCCTGAGGGAGCAGGAAGCGATTAAGCCGCCCGCCCCCGCCGCTTCTCGGCCAGCATATGGCTCAACAGCGCACGCAGGGCACCGGGGCGCACCGGCTTGTACAGCACCCGGCAACCCGCCTGGGCCACGCTGTCCTTCACGGCTTCTGTCCGGTCGGCGGTGATCACGGCGGCGGGCAGGTCGGCCCCGAACCGCGCCCGGATCAGGGACAGGGCATCCAGCCCGCTCATCCCATGATCCAGATGGTAATCGGTCAGCACGACATCCGGCACCCGGTCGCCCAGGGCGGCCAGCGCATCCGCCCCCGTCGCCCCCCACACCACCTCGCATGACCATCCCGACAGGAGCGCGATGGTCGCCTCCGCGATCGCCGGCTCATTCTCCACGCACAGGACCAGCGTGCCTTCCAGGCCCGTGACGCTGGCCCCCACGGCGGGCCGGGCGGGATCGGCGGCACGGGCCGACAACGGCACCTCGACCGCAAAGCACGATCCCTTACCCTCCACCGACCGCAGGCTGACGCGATGACCCAGGATGGCCGCGAACCGTTCCACGATGGACAGGCCCAGGCCCAGCCCCTTGTCGCGGTCGCTCTGGCCATTGCCCAGCTGCCGGAACTCCTTGAAAATCTCCTCGCGCTTATCGTCGGGAATGCCCGGTCCCGTATCCCAGACCTCCACCCGCACCGCCCCGGCCAGCCGCCGGCACCCCACCAGGATGCGCCCGCGCGGCGTATAGCGCAGGGCATTGGCCAGCAAATTCTGTACGATCCGGCGCAGCAAGACGGCATCGGTA
>JAEMSB010000304.1 GCA_016463045.1 Niveispirillum sp. | reverse complement strand
GGCGGATTTCAAGCGCGATCAGGGCGGCGGGGCTACCCTGATCGCTGAACAGGCCAGACAGCAGGTCAGCCGCCGGCACATCCGCCGGACCGATCAGGAAGCTGGCGGTCAGCAGGATCGGGAACAGTATCAGAAGCAGGAGAAGCGGAAGGCCAGAATGGCTGGCTGCTTGCGCCCCGCGTCCCCGGCTATTGGCGGGGATGTCTTGTGTCGTGACGGTCATCGGATTGATCCTTCCCCGGCAGGTGACGGCTTGGGGATGGCGGCGGGCTGATAGGCCGCCTCTTCATGTGTTCCCAATGCCCTTCCCGCCACCTCCGCCAATCGCTCCACCCCCTCGATCGAGGCGGGCGACGCGCACAGCCACCAGGCGATGGGGAAGGATGCCACCGCCATTTCGCCCCGCGCCGCCGCCAGGGCGGGATGGTCCATCACCGCTTGGCCCACGCCGGGCCGGTCGGGCCGCACGCTGTCCAGCACCAGCAGGTCCGGTGGGTTCAGCAGCAATGTTTCCACCGCCACGCGGCCATTGGGCCGGCCCGACAGTTTCCCGCCGATATTCTCCAGACCGGCGGCCTTCATCATGTCATTGACGATGCCACGCGATCCCGGCACCTCACCACCCGGACGGTAAAGCGCCGCCGTCGGGCGCGGGCCGTCACTGGGTCCCGACAGCTTGGCCCGCAGCCGGTCGGCCAGGGCACGGCCCTGCCCGCCCCGGCCCAGGGCATCGGCCACCTGTTCGATCTGCGGCGGAATATCGGCCAGGGTCTGCGGCGTTTTCAGCCGCAGCACCGGCACGCCCAGCCGTTCCAGCATGCCCACCGTCTGCGCGCGGGCATAACCGCCGGCAATGACCAAATCGGGCTTCAGCATCAAAACGCTTTCCGCCGTCCCATCATGGATGGGCATGCCGGCGGCCCGGTCGGCATAGGGGGACAGGTGTGCATCCCCCGCCAGCCGGGTCAGCCCGGCAATCTGCGTCTGCGCGTCCAGCACCAGCAGGAACTGATCCGCGCAGAGCGACAGGGAGACGACGCGTGTGGCGGGCGATAAGACCGGCGCCGCCCCCACGGGAAGCGCCATCAAGGCCGCCACCAGAAGGGCGACGCCGGCCCGCATCAGAACGTCACCGTCACGCCGCCAAAGGCCGACCGGCCCGGCGCACGATAGGTGCGAACCTCCTGATAATCCTCATCGAACAGGTTTTCCACCCGCCCGAACAGGCTGACATTGTCCAGAACGGCCCACCGCGCCGTGAAATCGACGGTGGTATAGCTGTCCAGGATGGGCGACGTAGCCGAGGCGGTGTCGCGCTGCTTGCCGACATAGCGCAGGGCGGCACCCAGATCGATACCCTCCACGACGGTCCAGTCAACCGACGCGTTGAGCGTGTCCTGCGGACGGCGCGGCAGGTCACGGCCCGTACGGCTGTCCTTGGCGTCCAGATAGGTGTAGTTGGCCTGGATCAGGACCGTTTCCACCGGCGTCGCCTCAAACGTCAGTTCCACGCCCTTGGTGCGGGCGCGGGCCACGTTGATATAGCCGTTGGAGAAGCCGATCATGTTCGTATAGGTGTTGCGGAACAGGCTGGCCCCGAACCCGACGCGACCATCCAACAGCTTCTGTTCGAAGCCGATATCGGCCCCCTTGCCATCCTCCGCCGACAGGTTCTTGTTGCCATAGAACGGGTCGTACAGCTGGTAGAGCGTCGGCGCCTTGTTGGCCGTGCCATAGCTGGCGCGCAGCACGGTCCCCGTGGCCGGCACCTGATAGGCACCGGTGGCGCGCCAAGTACCCTCGGTCCCGAACTGCTCATGATCATCCACGCGTCCACCCAGTGTCAGGGTCAGGTCGCTGGTCACGGCGGCCTGATACTGCACAAAGGCCGACTTGGTGGTGACGCTGTCATCCAGGCCCGTGCTGGTGGCGGTGCCCACCGTATTGGTGGTCTTGCCATCCTCCTCATCGACCGACAGGCCGATGGTGGCGATATCGGCGTCGCGCAGACGCAGATTGCCCTGATAGTCCAGGGCCTTGCGACGGCTGTCGAAGGTGGAGAAGCGGTAGAAGCCTGTGGGCTCGTCAAAGTCGCGGTCGGTGCTGGCATAGCTGGCAGCCAGCACATTCTCGAACGCGCCATCCAGCAGGCTCAGCGTGCCGGCACCCCGAACGTGCCAGGTTTCCTTCTCCTGGGAGGACGGGCCGTCGCCACCAAACGGATCGAATTCAGTGTCCAGCCAGGACCAGCCGGCATTCAGGTCGAAACGCAGAATGTCCGACGCCTTGACGCCAAGGCGGCCACTGACCGACCGTGCATCGGTGCCGTCCTTTTCATTGCCGGCGAACGTGCGGGAGAAGCCGTCCGTGTGCAGGTTGGCTGCCGACAGGGCATAATCCACCTGCTCGGTGCCGCCCGTCAGACCGGCCTGCTGCCGGAAGGTGCCATAGGCCCCGGCCTCCAGGGTGCCGCGGATCTTGGTCTCGCCGTCACCGCGCTTGGTGATGACATTGATCACGCCGGCCATGGCATCATTGCCGTAGAGCGCGCTCTGCGGGCCTTTCAGGACTTCGATCTTCTCGATATCGCCGGTCATCAGGCTGTTGAAATCGAACTCGTTATTGGCACCTGACGCATCGTTCACCTCAACCCCGTCGATCAGCACCTTGACCATGCCGCTTTCCGACCCGCGCAGACGGACGGTGGAGGTGCTGCCCAGACCGCCATTGCGGGAGATGGACACGCCCGGCACGCGCTTCAGCAGGTCCAGCGCCTGCACCTGCTGGCGGCGCTCGATCTCGGCGCTGTCGATGATGCTGACGCTGCTGCCTACGCGTTCCTGTGCGGTGGGCACCTTGTTGGCGGACACAATGATCTCGGCAACCTGCGTCGGCTCCGCCAGGGCAGCGGATGCGGTCAGGCTGGCCGCGGCACCCAGAAGGGCAGCGCGGAAATAGGATACTCGGCTCACTTCATAACTCCGTTTCGTTCTTGTTGACGAATTCGGAGGGCATGCGCATGGCGTCACGTCCGCGCCCCGATGGGCACGTGTGTCACGTCATGTCGATAATCTGGTCCTGTGAAAACCCCAAGGGGGTTTGGCATCGAACCGGTTCACCCGCGCACTCCTTCCGAAGCGCCAGCGCGAAACGGTGAACCGTCCCATCGGGGCACCCCGCCCAATGGCCGCGCGACGCATTGCCGATGGCAGGTCTCCTGGCTCACGGGTCGTCGCACATACCCGGCCTTCCCAGTTTCCCAGTGGCCATGTCGGGCAGTACTCGCCGCTTACAGTTGCGGGGGCAGCCATGGCATTGACACCTTGCGGTGCCGCACCATGTTCCCTTTTCACCCCTTGCGGGGAACCATCGATGCTCCGGTCTTACCGCGCCCGCGAAGGGCGCGCAAGGCTACCCTTTCGTCGGGGCAGGACATGACACCTTCCCACATGTGACATGGAAGTAACGCTCCCGTCAAAAGCGGCAGGAGAAGCCTGCACCGATGCGCGAAAGGCCGTGGTCAAACCGCGAAAAGTCAATCACCGTCGAAAAGTTGGAACAGAAAGAACTTAAGGTTGCCGGTACCCGGCGCCAACAAAGCACACGGACGAAACCAGTTTCCCCAACGGCAAGGGAAAAGGCCCATGATCCTGTCGCTTCGTTCTTCGGTGAAGACCCGCCTTGTTCTGTCCGGTGTCGGGCTATGCCTGGGGCTGGGCTTGGCCCTGACCATCGGGGCCGCGATACAATCGCAGCGGACGACGGGGGAGCAGGTCCGTCAGGCCCTGAATGAGGCGACCACCGGTTTCGCCCTGATCGCCGCCGACCTTGTCGAAAATGCCATCGACAATGCCCGCATCATCAACGCCCAGACCGAGGGCGGACTAAAGATCAAGGGCTACAGCCGGGAACTGATCTCCGAACAGGCCAGTGCCGCCGTTGCCGCCAATCTGGACATTGTGGGCGTCACCGTCGCCTTCGAACCCAACGGCTTCGACGGCAATGATGCGGGCGGCAAGGGTTATACCGGTGCCGACGCCAATGGTCGTTTCGTGCCCTATTTCTTCCGCAAATCCGATGGGAGCGTGGGGATTGAAGCGCTGGTGATGACGGTAGAGGCCGGAATCAAGGAATGGTACCTGGACCCGCTGGCGGCCAACCGCACCATGCTGACCGCCCCCTACCCCTACCCGATTGAGGGCAAGGAAGTGCTGATGGTCACCGTCAGCACGCCGATCCGCCGGGATGGCAAGCCCATCGGCATCGTCACCACCGACATGGCCCTGACGGCCCTGCAGAAACAATTCGCCGCCTTCCGCCCGCTGGAGGCCGGCGATGTCCGGCTTCTGGCACAGAATGGCAATTGGGTGGTGCATCCCGATGCCGGCCTGCTGAACAAGCCATTGGCCAAGGGGCCGCTGGCCGATCTGGTGGCGCAGGCGCAGAAGGCCGGGCGCGCCACCTATGCCACCCTGAGCCTGGAGGGGGTGGAACGGCTAGTCTTTGCCACGCCCATCAAGTTCGAAGGCGTACAGGAGCAGTGGGTCCTGATCACGACGGTACCGACCAGCGTCGTGACCGACGCCCTGACCCGGTCCGTCACCACGCTGGCCATCATCGCCACCGTGCTGATCCTGCTAGGCGCCGGGCTGTTCGCGCTGATGGGCAACAGTCTGGCGCGGCCCGTCCTGGCCCTGACCGACGCCATGGTGCGGGTGCGGCGCGGCGACCTGACCTCCCCCATCCCCGGCACCGACCGAGTCGATGAGGTCGGGCACATGGCCGAAGCCGTCGTCGCCTTCCGCGATGGTCTGGCCGAGGCGGAAAGGCTGCGGGCGGAGGCGGAGCGCAAGGATGCGGAGGCCGAGGCCAAGCTGAGATCCGACCGGCTGGCCCTGGCCGACCGTTTCGAGCGGGAGGTGGGCGCCCTGCTGCGCGGCGTCTCGCAAAGTGCCGAGCAGATGGTGGATATGGCACAGCTGATGTCCACAGACTGCGCCGATACCCAGCAAAGCACCGCCCTGGGTGCGTCTGCCGTGACAGAAGCAGCCGCCAATGTGCAGACGGTGGCCGCAGCAGCCGAGCAGTTGCGCGCCTCCATTGCCGAAATCGGCTCCCAGGTGCAGATGTCGGCCAGCATCGCCTCGCGCGCGGCGGAGGAGGCGGGCAGTGCCACCGGCACCGTCGATGCCCTGATCCAGTCGGCGGACCGCATCGGTGCCGTCGTCAACCTGATCAGCGAGATTGCCAGCCAGACCAACCTCCTGGCGCTCAACGCCACCATTGAGGCGGCGCGGGCGGGCGAGGCCGGCAAGGGCTTTGCCGTGGTAGCGTCGGAGGTGAAGAACCTGGCGACCCAGACGGCCAAGGCAACCGACGAGATCGCGGAACTGGTCGCCTCCATCCGAGGGTCGTCGGCGGATGCGGCCAAGGCCATGGTCGGGATCGCCACCACCATCCGTACCATCAACGAAACCGCCACCGCCATTGCCGGCGCGGTGGAGGAGCAGACCGCCGCCACCCAGGAAATCGCCCGCAATGTCAACGAGGCGGCCCATGGCACCGACGAGGCATCACGCGCCATCCAGGGCATCGCCGACAAGGTGCTGGCCGTGACAGAGGCCGCCGTCACGGCCCTGGACAATGCCGCCCAAGTCCGCGACAGCGCCGGCGTGGCCGACCGGGAGGTGGGCAGCTTCGTGGCGCAGATCCGGGGGGGGTGAGGATAGCAAAAGCCCCCGCCCGGACATCCCGGACGGGGGCTTCATTCCTTCGCGACCTTACTTGGCAGCGATCGTCACGGTGACGGTGTCGGCATAATCGCCGGCGATATACTGGTCAGAGGCCGGGACCGTGACCTTCAGGTCGGACTTCTTGCCGAACTGGGCCGTGGCGCGGTCGATCACCATCTGGCTGGTCAGCGCGCCGGCGGAGCCGTTGTCATAGCTGACCGTGTAGTTGATGGTGAAGTTGCCGGACTTCAGCTTGCCGGCGTTCGCCGAAGCGAGCGTGATCTTGTAGCCGGAGCCGGAATTGCAGGTCTCGGTGACCGAACCGACCGTCTTGGCGGTTTCACCGGCCTTCAGGGCCAGCGACTGGTTCAGGTCCTGGACGGCGATGGTGCAGGACAGAGCGACATTGC
>JAEMSB010000823.1 GCA_016463045.1 Niveispirillum sp. | reverse complement strand
GACTTATCCCGTTGGTAAAGGTCAGGTGGGTACGGCCGGTATGGCTATAGTTCAGGGCTGCCAGCAGGTTCACGCCCTCCGTGACCTGCCCGCGCCAGGACAGGCTGGCACTGCCGCTGAGGCGTGAGGCGCCGGGCAAGCCGCCATCCGCGCTGCCGGTAAAGTCACGGGCGACACGGGTCAGTTCCGGGTCGTTCAGGATCAGTGTCGCATCCAGCCGCCAGGGACCCAGATGCAGGCGGGGCGTCACCTCGATCCCCGTATTGCTGCCATCCCCGGCATTGGTGGTGACGGTCAGACCATCGGCCCGCAACTGGTCAGTCTGGATGTTGCGCCAGCGCGCATGGAAGATGGCAGCGTCCAGCATCAGCCGCCCCTGCCACAGCGACAGCTTCGTTCCCAGCTCATAGTTCCACAGCTCATCGGTCTGGAACCGCGCGGTACGATAGTCGTCACCCGTGACCGGTCCGGCCTCTTCTATATTGATACCGCCGGGGCGATAGCCTTCCGTCATCTGGGCATAGAACGAGGTGTCTTTCCAGGCCTGCCATGAAAGGGCCAGCTTGGGGGTATAATCCGTCTCCTGCGTGTATCCCTCTGCCTTGGCCGCCGATGGTGCGGGGGCGCGGGCCGTGGCCTCTACCTCCTGCGCCACATGGAACAGGCGGCCACCGGCGGTCAGGGTCAAGTTGGGCTGGAACCGCCAGGACAGCTCCCCGAACAGGGCCGCCTCCTTCACCTCGTCCACTCTGTCACGCCGCCACAGATCGGTGCCGCTCTCTGCCGCGGGGTTCAGGCGGCGGCTGTAATTGGCGGTCTGGCGCGACAGGTACAGGCCGGAAAGCCAGTTGAGGCCATTGTCGTCGTCCTCCTTGCTGGTCAGTCGCGTTTCGTGGGTCCACAGACGGGATAATTGTGCCTCATGGAACAGTGCGGGTCGGGCCGGCAGTCCGGCCAGCGCCGGCACGGCGATGCTGGCATCATAGAAACTGTCGATCTCATGCCGGACAAAGGCGGTGGTGCTGTGCAGGTCGGCAAAGGACAGGCTGCCGGTCAGAGTGACATGCGCCTCGTCGAAATCATTGTCATGCGGTTCGGCCAGTTGCGCCGCACGGGTACAGCAACCGCGCCGTCCCTGGATATAATGGCTGTCGTCCGTGTCGATCAGCTGATAGGTGCCGCCCAGTTCCAGGCGCCAGTCATCGCCGGGCACGAAGGCGATCAGCAGGCGCCCCCCCTGCGTATCCGTGCGGTCGATGTTGCGCCGTCCGCCAGCCGCATCGATCACCCCGCCCTCCCGTTCGGCATAAAGCGCCAGCCTGACCGCCAGCCGGTCGGTCAGCAGCGGCTGGTTTAACACCGCCTCCACCCCGCCGCCCGGCGCACCGTCGCGGGTCAGGCTGCCGGAAAGCCGTGCCTGTGCTGACCGTTCCGACAGGTCCGGCGGCGCCGGCACGATGCGCAGGATGCCGCCGATGGAGCCGCCGCCATAGAGGGTGCCCTGCGGCCCGCGCAGCACCTCAACCCGGTCCAGATCGATCAAGTGCAGGTGGGGATCGGGCGCATTGTAATTGACCTTGGCATTGTCCAAATACAGGCCGACCGTGGCCTGGGTCTGGCCGGTAAAGGCGCTGTCCGACAGGCCCCGGATGGCCAGCTT
>JAEMSB010000303.1 GCA_016463045.1 Niveispirillum sp. | reverse complement strand
ATTAAGAGCTGCCGTAATTATCTTTCCGAAATAGCGGTTACCGCCACCGGATGGCAGGGTGGCGGCATCGTCATGCCCGAAGATTGCGCGGGGGATGGACCCAGGCACAGGTTCGGTCCATTCTGCGCCACTCCCCAGCGCCTTTCCAGATTTCGGAGAATAAGGGCAAATGAGTGCCAGCATCGAAATCCGTTCCGTCCCGCACCCCGCGCCGACGCCCGCCGATGTCCGGGCGAAGCTGATCGCCGATCCTGGCTTCGGCAAGATCTTCTCCGATCACATGGTCACGGTACGCTGGTCGTCGGAAAAGGGCTGGCATGATGCGCAACTGCGCGCACGAGAGGCTTTCACGCTCGATCCCGCCGCCGCCGTCCTGCACTACGCACAGGAAATCTTCGAAGGCATGAAGGCATATCGCGGTGCCGATGGACAGGTCCTGCTGTTCCGCCCGCTTGAAAATGCCCGCCGGTTCCAGCGTTCGGCAGAGCGCATGGCCATGCCGATCCTGCCGGAAGAGATTTTCCTGGAAGCGGTGGAGACCCTGGTTCGCGCCGATGTCGACTGGATCCCCGGTGGCGACGGCGCCAGCCTGTATCTGCGCCCCTTCATGTTCGCCGATGAAAGCTTCCTGGGCGTGAAGCCGGCGGGCAGCTACATCTTCTGTGTCATCGCCTGCCCCGTAGGTGCCTATTTCAAGGGTGGGGCCAAGCCTGTCTTCGTCTGGGCCTCGCAGGATTATACCCGCGCGGCGGCGGGTGGTACCGGTGCCGCCAAGTGTGGCGGCAATTATGCGGCCAGCCTGATCGCCCAGGCAGAGGCCATCCGCAATGGCTGCGATCAGGTCGTGTTTCTGGACGCCGCCGAAAAGCGCTGGGTCGAGGAACTGGGCGGTATGAATGTCTTCTTCGTGTTCGAGGATGGCAGCGTGCGCACGCCGGGCCTGACCGGCACCATCCTGCCCGGCATCACCCGCGACAGCATCATCACGCTGGCCCGGTCACAGGGCATGAATGTGGTCGAAGGCCCGTACTCCTTCCAGCAGTGGCAGGAAGATGCGGCGTCGGGTGCCTTGCGCGAAGTGTTTGCCTGTGGCACCGCCGCCGTCGTGTCGGCCATCGGCACCGTGCGCCACAAGGGTGGTGAATTCACCATTTCCGGCGCTGTCGAGGGGCCTGTCACCACCAAGCTGCGCGCGGGCCTGACAGCCATTCAGCGCGGCCAGGCCGATGACGCCCATGGCTGGCGCCACGTTGTCGCCCTCTGATCTGTTTTAACGGTTGGATTTCAAACGCCGGGTCCCTTGGGTGGGGCCCGGCGTTTTTCTTTCGCAAGTCAGGGCTCGGCTTGCGCCTCGACCCGACCTACGACAACTGCCATTCAACGGTAGTTGTGGTGGTCCAAAAATTTGCCCCCCTTCCCTATCCGCCCTATCGTCCCCTTGATCGGACGGGGAGGCGCCCCCTGCCGGAGAAACCCCGGATCGCAGAGGGAGGAACCCCACGTGGGCAAGGTGAAGGCGGCGATCATCGGGTCGGGCAATATCGGCACCGACCTGATGATCAAAATGGTGAAATATCCCAAGGATATGGAGCTGGCGGCGGTTGTCGGCATCGATGCCGCGTCCGAAGGGCTGGCCCTGGCGCGCGAACGCGGGGTCGTGACCACGCATGAGGGGCTGGAGGGGTTGAAGGCGCTGCCTTGCTATCCCGAGATTGACATCGTATTCGACGCCACCTCAGCCTATGCGCACAAGGTGCATGATGCCGCCCTGCGCGCCGATGGCAAGAAGGTGATCGACCTGACGCCCGCCGCCATTGGCCCCTTCGTGGTGCCGCCCGTGAACCTGGATGCGCATCTGGAACAGGGGAACATGAACATGGTGACCTGCGGCGGGCAGGCGACCATCCCCATGGTGGCCGCCGTGTCCAGCGTGGCCAAGGTTCACTATGCGGAGATCGTGGCCTCCGTCGCATCCAAATCCGCCGGCCCCGGCACCCGCGCCAATATTGATGAGTTCACGCGCACAACGGCGCGGGCCATTGAACAGGTGGGCGGTGCCACGCGGGGCAAGGCCATCATCATCCTGAACCCTGCCGAACCGCCCATGATCATGCGCGACACGGTCTTCACCCTGTCGGAAGGGGCGGATGAAGAGACGATCCGGGCCGCCGTACATGCCATGGTGGAAAAGGTACGCGCCTATGTGCCGGGATACCGGCTGAAGCAGGAAGTACAGTTCGAGCGCTTCGGCGACAATAACCGCCTAAAGATCCCCGGCCAGGGCGAATTCACCGGCCTGAAGACCTCCATCTTCCTGGAGGTTGAAGGGGCCGGAGACTATCTGGCCACCTATTCCGGCAATCTGGACATCATGACGGCAGCGGCCAAGGCGACGGGCGACATGCTGGCCCGCCGTATCGCAGCGCGGAGGAACGCGGCATGACCGGCTTCAATCCCCAGACGGACAAGCTTTACATCCAGGACGTCACCCTGCGCGACGGCATGCACGCCATCCGGCACATGTACGGCCTGGATCATGTGAAGGCCATCGCCCAGGCGCTGGACCGCGCCGGCGTGGACGCCATTGAGGTAGCGCATGGCGATGGCCTGTCGGGCGCCAGCTTCAACTATGGCTTTGGCGCTCACACGGATTGGGAATGGCTGGAGGCGGTCGCGTCGGTCCTGACGCGGTCGGTGCTGACCACCCTGATCCTGCCGGGCGTAGGCACGGCGGACGAACTGCGCCGCGCCTATGATCTGGGTGTGCGGTCAGTGCGGGTGGCAACACATTGCACAGAGGCGGATGTTTCCAAGCAGCATATCGGCATCGCCCGCGACCTGGGCATGGATGTCGCCGGCTTCCTGATGATGAGCCATATGATCGAGCCGGAGCGGCTGGCAGGTCAGGCCAGGCTGATGGAAAGCTATGGCGCGCAGTGCGTCTATGTCACCGACAGCGGCGGAGCCCTGGACATGGACGGCGTGCGCGACCGTCTGCGCGCCTATGACAAGGTGCTGAAGCCGGACACGCAGCGCGGCATCCATGCCCACCACAACCTGTCGCTGGGCGTGGCGAACTCCATCGTGGCGGCCCAGGAAGGGGCGGTGCGCATTGATGCCAGTCTGACGGGCATGGGCGCCGGAGCCGGCAATGCCCCGCTGGAAGTGTTCATCGCCGCTGCCGACCGCAAGGGCTGGAACCATGGCTGCGACGTCAACGCCCTGATGGACGCGGCGGAGGATCTGGTGCGACCCCTGCAGGACCGACCCGTGCGCGTGGACCGTGAAACCTTGGCGCTGGGCTATGCCGGGGTCTATTCCAGTTTCCTGCGCCATGCTGAAAAGGCCGCCAACGAGTACGGCATCGACACGCGCGCCATCCTGGTGGAACTGGGCCGGCGCAAGATGGTTGGCGGTCAGGAGGACATGATTGTCGATGTGGCGCTGGACCTGCTGAAGCAACGGGCCTGATTGACGCCAAAGGGACAGGTGGGTGTTGACAGCTCTTGCTGCCGATGCCCATCCTTGTCTTTTTTTAAGGCTTATGTAGGTTTTGGGTCATGCGCAGCGTCGGCTTCCTGGTGTTCGATGGGTTCCAGGTCATGGGGCTGGCCGCCCTTTCGGTGTTCGAACTGGCCAACCTGCTGAGCGGCCAGGCGCATTACGACATCCACATGCTGTCTGATACGGGCGGACGGGTTCGCAACTCGCTGGGTTTCGGGATTGAGACGGCGGCGGTGGGGGACGTGTTCCACGACACCACCATCACGACCGGGTCGCTGCTGGCCAAGCCCGCACCGCCGGCCCTGCTGGACTATCTGCGCACGGCATCGACGCGGTCGCGCCGGGTGGCGGGCATCTGTACCGGCGCCTTCCTGCTGGCTGAGGCCGGCCTGCTGGATGGCCGCCGGGCCACCACCCATTGGGGCCATGCACGGTCGCTGGCCACAAGGTTTCCCAAGGTGCGGGTGGAGGAGGATCGGATATTCATCCAGGATGGCAATCTCTGGACCTCCGCCGGGATGAGTGCGGGCATCGACCTAGCCCTCGCCCTGCTGGAGGAGGATCTGGGCCGGGAGATGGCGCGATCGGTGGCGCGGGCCATGGTGGTCTATCTGCGCCGGCCCGGCGGGCAGTCGCAATTCTCCACCCTGCTGGAACTGGAGCCGAAGTCGGACCGGGTGCGCCGCGCCCTGACCTATGCCAAGGAGAACCTGCGCAACGAATTGTCGGTGGAGGAACTGGCAGAGGCGGCCAGCCTGTCGCCCCGGCAGTTCAGCCGCGTGTTCCGGCAGGAGACGGGGCAATCGCCCGCAAAAGCCGTGGAACATCTGCGGCTGGGGGTGGCGCGGGCCATGATGGAGGAAGGCCGCCACCCGATGGAGGTGATCGCCCGCGAAACCGGCTTTGCCGACCGCGAGCGCATGCGCCGCGCCTTCCTGCGCAGCTTCGGCCAGCCACCGCAGGTGATGCGACGGCTGGCCGATCATGAACGCCATGTGGGAACGGCGTGAAGTTACGCCACGCCGAACCGGGCCGCTGGCTTGTTGCGGGACGCATTGCCAGCGATCTTCATCCGCGCGGCCTCCAGCGCCTGCCAGTCGGCGGGCTCGGGCAGTGAGGGGATGGTCACCAACTCACCCTGATCCAGGCCGGAAAGGGCGGCATCCACCAGATCGCCCACTTCCATAACCATGTCCTGCGGTAGGACGGACGGGTCGATGCCGGCACGTTCGAAAATCTCCGTCCTTGTGTAGCCGGGCAGGACCGCCTGGAAGGTCACGCCCTTGCCGGCGGTTTCGGCGGCCAGAGCCTGTGTCAGGGCCAGGACGAAGGCCTTGGTGGCGACATAGGGGCCATTGAACCGTTCCGGCAGCAATGCAACGGCGGACGCGATATTGATGATGGTCCCGGCCCCCTTGGCCGCGAAGACATGGGCGGCGGTCAGGGTCAGGCGCTGTACCGCTGCCACGTTGAGGGCCAGCATGGCGTCTTAGGCGGTGGGCGCTCTGGTCAGTGCCGGACCGTTGGGGCCCAGGCCGGCATTATTGACGATCAGGGCGATGGCCCCATCGCTGACCAGCCGGTTGGCGACGATATCCTGCCCGGCAGCACTGCCCAGATCGGCGGGCAGGACATCAACCGTGCGGCCCGTTTGCGTGCGCAGGCGCAGGGCCAGCGCTTCCAGTCGGGCGGCATCACGCGCCACCAGGATCAAATCATAACCGCGGCGGGCCAGACGGTCAGCATAAGTGGCGCCGATGCCGGCGGATGCGCCCGTAATCAGTGCCGTGCCCTTGGAATTCTGCGTGCTCATTTTTTTCTCCGATACGCCCCGTCAGGGGGTGATGAGAGAAGAATAGGCCCGATCCGTCATGTCTTGAATGACATAGAAACCGCAAATCAGGACATGGCATGCGTCCGTGGATGGTCAGGCGCGAAGATACGCCTCCACCAGCCCCGCATGCAGGCGGATGCCTGTGGGGATGATGGCGTCGTTGAAATCATAATGGGGATGGTGCAGCGGGCTGCCGCAGGCGCTTTGCCCATGTTCCGCCCCCTGGCCCAGCCAGAGATAGGCACCCTGGGTCGCCTGCAGCATGAAGGCGAAATCTTCCGAGGTGAAGGCCGGTTCCGGTGCCTTGAAGGCGTGAGCTGCTACCTTTGCCGCCACGTCCAGCGCGGCAGCGGCGGCATCGGCATCATTGATGGTAGCGGGGTAATAGCGATCATAGGTGACATCCACCGTCACGCCATGGGCAAGCGCCACACCCTCCACCACCTGACGCAGGGCGGCCTCGATCCTGTCCTGAATGGCGGGGTCGAAGCTGCGGACGGTCCCGCCCAGGGTGACGGCGGCGGGGATGACATTGTGGGCATGGCCGCCAGCGATGCGGGTGACGGAAAGGACCGCGGTCGCCATGGGCGGGATGCGGCGGGCGATGATGGTGTTGAGCTGCCCGACCATCTCACTGGCTGCCAGGATGGCATCGGGCGTGACATGCGGCATGGCGGCATGGCCGCCCTTGCCCTTCACCACAATCTCAAACTTGTCGGCGGCGGCCATGATCGGGCCGGGGCGGGTGGCGACATGGTGGGCCGGCAGGTCGGGCCAGTTATGCAGGGCAAAGACCCGCTGACAGGGGAAACGGTCGAACAGCC